>JASFGJ010000075.1:0-10990 GCA_050123815.1 Desulfobacteraceae bacterium | reverse complement strand
TTCATTATTGGACTGGATCGTTAAGCGGCGGAATTAATGAGATGGTAACGGTATTTAACAACAAATATCCCAAGCACCATGTCAGAGCGACCGGCTTTGAGCACGAGTCTTTCAAAATAGGCATCAAAGTCATGCTGGCAGGTGGGAATCCCCCGGATCTCTTTTCTTACTGGGCCGGCGCCAGGATACAGTCGCTTGTGGATCAAAATTACCTATCCCCTATTGACGATCTTTGGGAAAAAGCAAAAATGGACGAGCGATTTCCAGCATCGGTTGCAAACGCATGTACCTATAATGACCAAAAATATGCCATACCGGTAACCCAGCACTTTGCCGCCTTTTTTTATAACAAAAAAATATTCAAGGCGAATAACATCGCAATACCCAAGACATGGGCGGATTTTATCACGGTTTGCACAAAGCTGAAAAGCAAAGGAATTGCGCCCATAGCCCTTGGATCGAGGGAGAGATGGCCGGCACAGTTCTGGTTTGATTATATAATGCTTCGAACAGCCGGACCCGAATACAGACATAAACTCATGACCCATAAAGCTTCCTATAACGATCCTGAAGTGGTAAACGCTTTTACAATTTGGAAGGAGGTTTTAGATCAAGGTTACTTTATAAAAAATCCCAATGTTTTCGATTGGGCGGCTGCAGCCAAAAAAGTCTATCATGGAGAAGCGGCCATGACCCTGATGGGTACATGGATTATCGGATTTTTTGATAACAAACTCGGCTGGAAACAAGACATTGACTATGATTTTTTCCCTTTTCCAGTGCTAGATCCAAATGTACCAACTGTAGCCGTCGGCCCAATCGACGCGATTGTTATTCCAAGGAAAGGCAAGCTTGGTGCAGCAAAAAAAACCATGGAATATTTTACTGATATTGAACCCCAAAAGGAGATGAGCAAAGGATCAGGAGCGTTGGCTCCGAACAAACTAATTCCCTCCTCGTTTTACTCAAAACTTCAACAAAGAATTCTTAAAACAGTTCGCACAACCCCATATTGGGCATTCAATTATGATTTAGCAACCACGCCTCTGATTGCGGAAATAGGTCTTGACTGTTTTGTCAGATTTCTTGACCAACCGGGCGATTACAAAAAGATTCTTGAAGAGACCGATAAAAGAACAAAACAAGCCATAACAGTGCAATAAGCCGTATTCGGATGTCTAATTTATGAAGCGTTTTTTTGCAAAATATCTATCAATAAGAATCAGCGCAATTATTATATTGGTTGAAGTTTTTGTTTTGACAGCTATTGGATTGTTTTATTTTAACCGCTTTTCAATGGAAGTTGATAAAAGAATTGAAACACAGGTTCAGATACCTGGAATCCTCATGAACAGACAGTTGTTGAGGTATGAGTCAGTAGCTGACAAAGAAGTCATGACCGAATTGGTTGGCGAAGAGTTTATTGATGGACTTGTTATTGGAACGGACAACAAGATTTACTATGCCTTCAACGAAATAGATCTTAGAAAAGACATCAAAGATATTCCATGGATAAACAAGCTTGGCATAGGGAAAAACATCCTGGAAACAACGATATTAAAGCATTCAAATTCAAATGACAATTTTCTGATCTGTATTACACCTCTTGTTGCCTATGAAGGGGCTGAACCGTTTTTCTTTTCTTACATAAAAGTTAGAACAAACCAATCGGAAGCTAAAAAAAACACCATTGCAGGACTATTCATTTTTGGATCGCTTGTATGCGTCACTCTTACTTCAATCGTCATCATTTGGATGATGGGAAGGATTGTCATCCGTCCATTAACTGATTTAAAAACAAGTGCGAATTACGTCGCCCAGGGCGACCTGAATCAGGACATTGATACCAGTCGAAAGGACGAAATCGGCGATCTGGCAAAGAGCTTTGTCTATATGCGCGATGCGGTTCGCAAAAAGATAGATGATTTAAACTTACTGAATAAAGAACTGCATCAAGCCAAGAATGATCTGGAGCTGTCTCGTTCAAGTCTTGAAAAAAAGATAAATGAGCGGACTGAGGAATTAAGCAGAAGCGAAAGACGGCTGGCCAGAGCACAGAAAATCGCTCACCTTGGAAATTGGAGCTGGGATATTCCATTGGACAATTTTAACTGTTCCGATGAAACCTTCCGTATTTTCGGAGTAATTCCTCACCAATTCGATATGACGTACGAAGCCTTTTTGGATGCCATCCATCCGGATGATAGACAAATGGTTCAAAACGCCGTCCATGCAGCCTTATATGAAAAAATGGATTTCGACATTGATTACCGGATCATTTTGCCGAATGACTCTGAGTGCGTTGTTCATTCGGAGGGGCAGGTGACTTTTGATTCATCGGGACAGCCGGTTCGAATGATCGGAATTGTTCAGGATATTACCGAACGTAAAAAAGCCATGATTGAACTGGAGACCGCCATCCTGTCCGCGGAAACAGCAAACCGCGCCAAAAGCGAGTTTCTGGCGAACATGAGCCATGAATTGCGTACACCGCTAAATGCCATCCTCGGGTTTTCACAACTAATGAGACGCGATCCCGGCATTTCCCCGGAGCAACTCAAAAATCTCGAAACCATCGGTCGCAGCGGCGAACACTTGCTTTCATTAATCAACGATGTACTGGAATTTTCTAAAATCGAAGCCGATCGGACTGTTTTAAATCAGGAAGATTTTGACCTGCATCGGCTCCTTTTCGGCATCGAAGAGGTGTTTCGGTTAAAAGTCCGGGAAAAAGGCCTTTTCCTGGACTTTGTGCTTGAAACCGATGTGCCTCAGTATGTCCATGCAGACCAGAACAAGCTGCGTCAGATCCTGACCAACCTCCTTGCAAATGCTGTAAAATTTACATTAAGTGGTAAAATTACCCTTTGCGCCAGGAACATTGGACCAGCAAAGCAGACAGACACCCAAAGGTCTCTCATTCACTTTGAAGTTGCAGATACGGGTGCCGGAATTACCCCCGAAGAACAGGAACAAATTTTCGACGCATTTTTTCAAAGCGACAGACAGCGATCTTTTCAGGAAGGAACCGGTTTGGGGCTCTCCATCAGCCAGCGATTTGCAGACATGATGGGCAGCGGCCTAAAGGTCAATAGCGTCGTCGGCAAGGGAACCACATTTTCTTTTGATGTCCGTGTGAAAAATGCGCAAAATATCAAAACAATATCAAGCCAACTCAAACGCAGAATCATCGGCCTGGAGACCGGTCAACAGGCGTTTCGCCTGTCGGTTGTTGAAGATGATGAAAATAACCGCAATCTGATGGTCAAACTTTTAAAATCCGTTGGATTTGAGGTGGAAGAAGCCTTCAATGGCCGTGATGCCATCGAGATTTGGGAAAAATGGCATCCTCACCTTATTTGGATGGATATACGCATGCCGATCATGGATGGCTATGAGGCCATTGCAACGATTAAATCCAAAATGAACAATTCGCCATCAGAGATGGATACAAAAATCATAGCGCTCACCGCCGGCGCATTTGAAGAAAATCGCATTAACGCGATGGCGCACGGCGCTGACGATTTTGTTCGAAAACCCTTCAGAGAATCTGATATTTTTCAAATGATGGAAAGGCATCTTGGGGTTCGCTATCGATACGAAGAAAGAGGTAATTCTCTGGACACAGGACAAAACGAGGTCAATACGGACAATAAACACCTGGCCGGATCAATCCTGAATTTACCCGACAACGTCATTGCAATGCTCGAGGAGGCCGTGGAGTTAAGCGACTCGGCCATGATTGACGAAGTGATCGAGAAGATCCGCATCAAAGATACGCCACTGGCCCAAACCCTGTCGAAACTGGCTGAAAATTTCGACTACGACAGGATTTTGGATCTTATTCCAAAACCATAATAGATGTCAGGTGTTCAAATACCAGTTGATCTGTTCGAGAGGCCGGGGAGATCAAAAACTCCCCGGCCTCTCATCTATTTATGGAATATCCTGATTTCCCTGGGCTGCAAACCTGAAATCCGCTCCCCGCTACTGATTTGGGCTATGAAATCAATCATTACCGGCGCTAGTAAAACTCACCCGGCTTGATCACATAAAACCCTGAACCCACAAAATAGTCAGTACCCGGTATCCTATAGATAAAGGTCGACTTTTGGATGGGTTTTTCTTTGCCGGGCAAAGGCCACATGTAGTTGACCCAGCCCATACCGATTTTTTTATTTTATAGTATTTTTATTAATTGAAATTTAATTCAGTTAGTTACACGCAACCCATTCTTCCCCAAGCATACCTCGAGTCAGCAACCATGCCAAATTTTTGTCACTGGCTGAATCGATAATTGCTATCGCCTTATCAGTTGTATCCTTTATTATACAGCGGGATACTTCTATCGACGGGTATGAGAAGTATACGCAATTTTCACACCTAACGGCTATATACCGACAACATATTGCAATTATAACTTGCCCATTATTTCGGGGTAGAGTTTCCGGGCGCACTCCTCGCAGATCCCGTGGGAAAAGTCAACTTCCGACCGGTCCTGGATATAGGTTTCTATCTGCTCCCAGTATCCATCTTCATTCCGAATATTTTTACATGAGGCACATATGGGCAGAATTCCCCTCAAAATCCGTATTTCGTCCAGGGCATGACGAAGTTCCTCGTTCTTCTTTTCCAGACGGAGTTGTAAACCCCTCAAAGTCAGATGCGTTCGCACGCGGGCCAAAACCTCTTCGGACTTGAATGGTTTGGTAATGTAGTCGACACCTCCCATAGAGAAGGCTTTTACTTTATCGATGGTTTCATCAAGGGCGCTGATGAAAATGACCGGGATACCGGTGGTCTCTTGATTCGCTTTCAATTGCCTGCAAACCTCAAAACCATCCATCGCAGGCATCATGACATCGAGCAAGATCAGATCGGGCGCCTCTTTATGAATGGTTGCCAAAGCCCGCTCACCGTTCGGCGCCAGCCTGATCTTGTAGTGACACTTGTTTAAAATCGCGGCAAGAAGCCTCAGGTTGTCGGAATTGTCGTCAACCACTAAAATCGTGTTGACCTCATTTTGTGTTATCTTCATTTTGTCCCACTTGTAATTTGAATAAGGGCCAGGATTTTGTCGTATGCGTAGTTGGCAGCCAGCTTCGACAACACACTGGACAATTGCTCATCTTTTGTTGAAATTTCCTTTATCACCTGATCGATACGAGCAGAATCACTTAATTCCGTGGCATCTTCCAGCTTGGCGAGCAAATCCTCCGGCAACTTTTCGATAGAGACGGTCAGCCGTTTATCGGACATGCTCCCGAGACGGGAAGCCGGCATCAGGTCATTTTCCTGCTCGAAAATATAACGAACCTTCAAGTGCTTGCGGAGCATTTCAAAAATTTCGGACTCCCGGAAAGGCTTGCGCACAAAATCGTTGCCGCCATGCTCGATCATTTTGAGACGGTCTTCCTCAAACGCGTTTGCGGTGAGTGCGATGATTTTTGTGTCGATCGCTGAATTGGTTCGCCGCATCTCGGATCTGATGATCGCGGTGGCTTCGTTGCCGTCCATGACCGGCATGCGTATATCCATCCAAATAAGGTGCGGCCGCCATTTTTGCCATATCGCAACGGCCTCGCTGCCATTTACTGCCTCGCGAACATCGAATCCCACGGATTGCAGCAAGGTGACCAGCAGGTTACGATTGTTATCGCTATCTTCGACCACCAGCAACCGAAAGACCGGTTGGCCGGCCGCGAGGCGGATGACCCTTCGGTAAAGCTGTTGCGGCGCCGTATCCGTGCCGTTTGCATGCTGAAGCTGTATAGCGAAGGTAAAGCAGGTACCCTTGCCGACCTCACTGTTGACCTCCAAAACCCCGCCCATGAGCTCCACGAATTTTCGACTGATGGAAAGCCCCAAACCGGTCCCTTGCCGGGATGAGCATTGGGAATCCGATTGATAGAAGGCATCGAATATCCTGCATTGTTCCCGGCTGGATATCCCACAGCCGCTATCGGCCACTTCAAAATCGAGGATGGTGCTGTCGGATGCGTTCTTTTGACCCGGTTTGCGCCTGACTGACAGTCGCACACCTCCGGTATCGGTTGATTTTACGGCGTTGCCCAGCAAATTGATCAGGATCTGGCAAAGCTTGTTTTGATCGGCATGAACATATTGCGGAACGTCGGGGGCGCAAGCAAGATCCAAGGTAATTCCTTTCTGCCGGGCGCGCAATCCGAGCATCTCCTCGAGCCCGCACAAAAGCCGGTGCAAATCGAAATCTTCTAAATGCATGACGGACTGCCCCGCCTCGATTTTGGATAATTCCAGGACGTCGTTGATCAAAGACAGCAAATGCCCGCCGCTGCGGCTGATGGTCTCGAGATTCTGCTGCTGCTCCTTGGAAATACCGGCATCCCGCCGCATCAGTTCGGAGAAACCCAGAATGGCATTCAGCGGTGTGCGCAACTCATGGCTCATGTTGGCGAGAAAAGCGCTTTTGGCGCGGTTGGCCTCTTCGGCCGCCTCTTTGGCGCTCTTCAGTTCGTCATAGGCGCTTTTGAGTTCGGTGATATCATGACTCATCACCACAATGGCCCGCACGGCTCCGTGCCGGTCGAAATCCGGCACGTAATTCACCTGGACCCACCGCTCGCCCTGGGCGAACGGTAACATATGTTCATAGGACACCGATTGGCCGGCTTTGGCCAGCATAATGGACGGCAAGGCAAAGCGATAGTTATTTTCGCCGATGATCTCCCTGATGTGACGCCCGACAATCTGGCTCCGCGGCCTGTTGTAAAACGACTCGTACCTTCGATTGACAAACCGGTACCGCAAGTCGTCGGCACTCAGATAGCTGATATTTGCCGGTGTATTGTCCGTGATCAAACGCATCTGCTGCTCGCTGGCATGCAGTTCCTCCTGTGCCCGTTCACGCTTGATGATCTCCAGGTGGAGCTGCTTGTTGGCTTTTTCCGATCTTTGTTTTTCCCTGCGCCATGTCATTTCTGCAACCAAGTTGCTTGAGTGAAAATACCAGGTCATCAACAGGAGATAAATTAATGTCAACACGGTTGCAGAAACCCTGACAAGGTCCATGCTGAACTCTACGATGACCGGAAGGGGGTGGACATACTGCAAGGTGATCAAAAAGGCAAAGCAGAGGAAGAAGCCGGCGAGCAGCGCAATGATCGTTTTCCTGTTCCGTTCATAGTCAAACAGCACGAATGGCCAGGGCAAGGCCGAAATGAGGACCATGAATGCCCCTCCATTGAACCCGCCCAGGTAAAAATAGATAAAGAAAGCGACGCCTGTCACCCAGGTGAAAAATGTAAGTATCTTGGCTGTTCGATATAAGTGGCAGTGGTTCAACACCAGCACAGCAATCACAAAAAAATTAATGCTGAGCAATTTAATGCAGTAGACGATATCCGAAAGGCTGAGTAGAACCCGCGCCGCAATATACAATGCCGTCAGCAGGACAATATAATTCACATAGCAAACTCGCCGGGCTTCCCGGGAATCAAGTTTTTCACTAACGCCGATATGCGTTAATGTATACCAGATGTTTGTCATTCTAATTCTGGGCATGATCTAAACTTGGATTCAAACCGACAAAACGACTTTGTTGCGACCCTGGATTTTCCCTTTGTAAAGCGCATCGTCGGCACGGCGAATACACTCTTCGATGGCGCATGAGCCATCATACACGCATACACCCGCCGTCACGGTTATCGGAACGTCGTCATCAATGCAATCGTATCTTTGGTGTTCCATACCAGTTCGAATTTTCTCGGCAGCGCAGTTGGCCCCATCGACCCCGGTTTCCGGCAGCAGGCAGATGAATTCCTCACCGCCCCAGCGTGCCAGGACATCCTGCGCCCGCAGCGCTTTTTCAAGGGCGCGGGACACGTTGGTGAGCACCTTGTCTCCGCAGGCGTGGCCAAAGGTATCGTTCACCCTTTTGAAGTGATCGATATCAAGCATAATAAGGGCAAATGGTCTTCCAAGCCTTTTAAATCGCATCTCTTCCTGTCCGGCTCTTTCCAGAAAATCCCGTCGATTGGAAAGCCCGGTAAGAAAATCTCTTGTGGCCATCAATTCCAGCTTTTGGGCCTGTTCCGTTATCAGCTCGTTTTTTTTCAACAACTCTTCATTCCGCAACGCGAGCACCTTCTGCTGAGCCCGAATGGTGATATGCGTTCTGACCCGAGCCAGCACCTCCTCCACCTGAAACGGCTTGGTGATGAAATCCACCCCGCCGGCTTTGAATGCCTTTACTTTGTCGAACACCTCATTGAGCGCGGAGAGGAAAATGATCGGGATATCTTTCGTCCCCTCGTGGGCCTTCAACTGCCTGCAGACTTCGTAACCGTCCATGCCGGGCATCATGATATCCAAAAGGATGAGTTCCGGGGGTTCCTTGTGGATGGTTGCCAAAGCCCGGGCCCCGCTCGGCGCGGGTCTGACCTTGTAACCATGGTTTGTTAGAATGTCGGTCAGCAAGCGCAGGTTATCGGGCATGTCGTCAACGATAACAATGGAGCGTTCTTTTGTATCGACCAGTATCGATCCCGGCGCTTTGTTCATGCTTTTCCTCCCTGGTTTTCCAATAATGCATCTTCAGTCAAACCGCATGAAGAAGATTTCTGGACAAATACCGTTTCATGCAATTCGTAAAGATATTCTACGCCCAGGTGCTCCTGCAATTTGTAAAAAATCTCGGACTCCCGAAAAGGACGGCGAACAAAGTCTGCGAGTCCATCTCACAGGCCGAGGCGTATTTTACCCGAACGGTCAACGTGAAAACCGCCCCCCGGCCCTCCACCAACCAATAAAATTAGCGTCTTCCAGTACCCACAATTGGGATTACCGCATCACTCCAGTTTGCTAATCAAGATGTGTGCCACATCACGCTGTTTCAAATAACTACTTGATTTAATATGTTTTTCAAGAATAGCATTTCGGTCGGTGCGATTAATGATTAAAAAAAATCGGCCAACCTGCCCCGCCTACAGTTGCTTTTTTTCTTAACATATTGGATATAATTGGAAATATATAAATGAGACAAATTGCCCATGCACTGCGACAACTTGTCCCATCATATGCGGATTAGAGCAAATACCTTACCGAGAGGATAACCCATGCCTGAGATCCAGCCCACAAAAGAGAACATCCTCATTGTCGACGACACACCGGACAATCTTCGTTTATTGTCCAAGATGCTGACGGAACATAGCTATAAGGTCAGACCCGCACCTTCGGGCGCCCATGCCTTGGCCACCGCTAAAAAGGAAATCCCCAACCTGATTTTGTTGGATGTCATTATGCCCGAAATGGACGGCTATGACGTTTGCCGCGCCCTGAAAGACGACGCACGGACAAGAGATATTCCGGTCATTTTCCTGAGCGCTTTAAATGAGGTGGAAGACAAGGTAAGAGGTTTCGAAGCCGGCGGGGTGGATTTCATCACCAAGCCGTTTCACGTCAAAGAGGTCATGGTACGGGTCGAGATCCACTTGAAGATATCCAATCTCCAGCACAAGCTGCGCAACGAGACCGCTCGCTTTAAAACCCTGGCCCATGCTGCATTCGAAGCCATCTTGATCCATTCGGCAGGCGTCATCATCGACGCCAATTCTGCCGCTGCCAGGTTGTTTCGATGCAGCGAGGCGGCCCTGATCGGCGCGGATCTCGCAGAACTGCTCCCGTCCGAATTTTGCCGGCAAGTACAGTCCGAGCAGCCATCACCCTTTGAGGGAGACGTCATCGGCAGGGACAACAGCCGCATTCCGGTTGAATTCCGCACCAAAAACCTGCCGCTTGAGGACCAGCAGGTCAGCGTAACCGCGATCCGCGACTTAACCCGCCAGAAGCAGATGGAGCAGGAAAGGGAGCAGCTGCGTCAGGAAAACAGCGTCTTGAAAATGACCATGCAAGGTCGATACAAGTTCGGCGACATCATTGGCCGCAGCCCGGCCATGCAAATGGTTTACCAGTTGATCTCCAAAGCCGCCGCATCCAAATACCCGGTGGTGATCTATGGTGAATCGGGAACCGGCAAGGAGTTGGTGGCCAAAACCATTCACGCGCTGCGTTATACAAACGACGAGCCGTTTGTCACGGTCAATTGCGGCGCTGTAACGGCATCGCTTTTTGAGAGGGAATTTTTCGGACACCGCAAAGGGGCTTTTACCGATGCGGTCCGGGATGATCCGGGTTTTTTAGACGCCGCCCACGGCGGGACCCTGTTTCTCGACGAAATCAGTGAACTTCCCCTTGCCATGCAAGTGAAACTGCTGCGGGTGATTGAAAGCGGCGAGTATACCCCCGTTGGCGATGTGGTGGCCAAAAAGGCCGATACGCATATGGTCGCCGCAACCAACAAAGACCTTGCCGAACTCGTGCAAAAGGGAGCATTCAGGGAGGACCTGTTCTACCGCATTCAGGTGATCGTCATCACCCTGCCGCCGCTCAGGGAGCGGCGCGAGGACATCAGCTTGTTGGTGGAGCATATCCTGTCCCGGCATGACGCTGACACCGGGTTGGCCGACCTGCCGGAGAAACTGCGGCAAATGCTCTACCATTACGAATGGCCCGGCAATGTCCGGGAATTGATCAACACCATTCAGCGCTACCTGGCCACGGATTTTGTCTCCCTCCCGGGTCGACCCCCACAGGAATCCGGAAACAGCGAGCTGGAGAACACCGGTTTGCATGACGCCATCGAATCCCTGGAACGTAGGATGATCAAAGCAGCGTTGCAGCAAACCCGGTGGCACCGTGGTGCCACTGCGAAGCTATTGAAGATTCCCCGCCGTTCCCTGCAGCGCAAGATGCAGAAATATGAATTTAAGTCTTCAGATTGACCTGGAACCATCGGCCAGAGCCAATATGTCATCATAGGCAAAAATCTCTGCCAGTGCTGAAAAGGCCTCGGCTAATTGAACGTTTTTGGTCCGGATCTCTTCTATCACCTCGTCAATTTCAGCCGCATCGCCAATCTCCGTGGCCTCTTTAAGTCTTACCATTAATTCAA
>JASFGJ010000074.1:0-11003 GCA_050123815.1 Desulfobacteraceae bacterium | reverse complement strand
TCGATGGTTTCATGTAGACGATGTTCTGTTTAAGACCGCTCTGACCGGCGAGACGGTCCGTGAATGAAAACAGGGTGAAGCTTTTCGGCCGGCGCTTGAGCTGTTGCTCCATGTCACGCGTAAAGCAGGTAAGGGCTTCATATTCCCGTTTCAGGTCGTGCATCTCGGCCAATGCAATCGTCTCTGTGCGGATCTGTTTGCGCAGCCGGTCTCGTCTATCGATAACCGGAAAGATGGCCAGCTGGAGCACGATCAAGACCGCCACAACAACGCCGGCCGCCGTGACAATGATTTTTTCGCGTCGCTGCAGATTGAACGGCAGTTGTATCGATTTCAAGGAGAATCCGCTCAACGAAAGCGATTTCAAATATGAGAGATTAATTTTCTTCATATTCAATTTTCAGTTTGAACCGGACCTTTTTGCCCGATTTATCCATATTGGCCGAGGCGATGGTCACCTCGTGAAAGTAATTGCTTTGCTCCAGGCGGTTTTTGATGTCATCCACAATGTTGAATCCCGAGGTTTCGCCCGAGATGGTGACCGATTCATCGCCGACAACAAACCGATTGACGATCACATCAATCGAGTTCGGCAGCAGTTGGCTGATCTGCAGCAGGGTATCGATGCTCGTCATCCGCGTGGCCCCCTGCACAGGAGCCGCGCCGCCTTTCTGAGCCTCTTTGAGTTTGCTCTTCATTTGCGCAAGGGCGCCTCCCTTTGTGAGGCGCTCTTGCGGAAACGACGATTGAAAAACCTGCTCCATCTGGCTGTGAATGGTGTCCAGACGTTTCTGCAGCATGTGGCTGTCATAAAACACGCTCCCGAGTCCAAGGAGTATTGCGATGGTCAGCAGGATGGCCGGACTTTTAATATAGGGACGATAGGCGGCCCAGTAATTTCGTAACGGAGAACTGGTCCTGTGAAAATTGGGACAGTCCAGACCTTCGGCTTCCAGCAGGGCCAGTGCGAGCGCGTTGTCCATATGCCCTGATTCATAGGCGTCCATCGAACTGAATTCTGTTTTGTCCAGGTCCTGGCGCAAGTCCACGGTGCGGACCGGCAGGTCCAGGGCTTCGGCAATTCGATTCGGGACGGCGGGATCTTGCAGGTCCGGACCGCATACGTACGCGCTGACCGGATTGAAATCAATGGATTTAACGTCTCCAAATGCGGTCAGGGTTTGACGGATCTGCAAGGCCAGGGCTTCGGCGCCGGCGTCGGAATCGGCACCGCCGGTCAAGGATCGAACAAGTGCGATGCGTCCCGAAACAAGTGCATACACAGTGGTTATGCCGTGATCGACATCCAGAACGAGGGCTTGCTCGGGCAATTGGTCATCGGATGCGATCAACTGGTGGATAATGGGAAAACTGCCGGGTACGATCAACTGAGGTTTACAATTGGCATCGGTAAAGGACTGCTGATACACATCGTACCGCCCACGTTCCATGGCGGTGGCCAACACTTCAGCCTGTTCATCGACCACCTCTTTTTGAAACCCGATGACCAGTTCATCCGCCGCAATGGGCAGGATCGGTTCCAGTTCAAACGGCAGGATCTGCCGAATTTTGCTTTCCTCTTTAAAAGGAACCGTCAGGATCCTGAACAAGGTCTCATTGGAGGGCAGCGAAACCACGATATTGGCCGAGACGGCATTGACCTCTGTCAGCAGGTTCTCCAGGGATTCGACCAATGTCGCAGGCTCCTCAGACGTGCCGGCGAGGGGTAGGTACGCGCAGCTGGTAATCGTATTGATTTTTAAACCGGCGTTTAAAAGGACTGCCGCGATGGTCTCGTGGCGTATATCGATAGCAAGGATTTGTCGGCTCATGCCTTGTCGTTGCCCGCCTTTTCAGAGTTTATAATGTCCATTGCTCTAGTCATTCCGCATCAACCGCATCGAACGATCATATTGCTTCCAGATTCGCACAATTTGCAAACAAGTTCTATGCCAGAAACTCAGGCTTGGTACCCTTTATATGCTAATCGTACTTCCAATTCAAGACCTTACATCGCCACGGATCGTTTTCCTTTTCTCTGTCACGACGTACGATCACCGTTGCGCTGGTTTGGGTATCATTCAGTTTTGCCGTAGCAATGATCTGGAAGGTGTCACTGGACACGGTCAAAAGATCCGGATCGATGGTGATGCTGCCGAATCCCGGAACCCCTTTGTACCAGTCCACTCGCGTCAAATCGTTGAGATACTGGGTGCCGTCCACAGCCTCCCGGTATGACACCAGCAGCTCGGCAAAATCCGAACTGTCTGACGGCAGCATGGCCGCCAGCACCGGCAGTTCAGCCGTGTTAATATTGATCTTTCCCGGAAAGCTGAACTTTTCATCCTTGGCTTCCACCGCACCATAGGTCGTCAGATAAGCGCTTATGCCGGGTATGCCGCCAAACCCATCGAACAGCGCCGGTATGAAGCCCTTGACCAGTCGAATTTCCGAGATGTGATCAAACGGACCGTTTTTACACGCATAAGGTGGATCGAGATCTTCGTAATAGTCGGATTCGGCGCCGCTCAATCCGGTGATCGCATCATCATCACCGGAATCGAGCCAATCTTTCACGGAATTGATGATGGTCAGCGGATCGGTATCTTCCAGGAGATCTTCGGATTCTTCGATCAGCTCATATGCTGAAAACAACTTGCTGCTGAAGTTTTCCCACAGCTTGTATTGATTCTGGTTGAATTCTTGTCCTTCGGGGAATGCGACCAGAGCGTTGATTTGAATTTTTCCCATTTCGTCGATGATTTGCACCTTCAGCTCCCCTTGGTCAAAAGGGATGGTTCCCATCAACGCCGCCAGCGTATCTTCATCGGCCCAATCCTCCTGCAGCGAATCGGACTCCGAATCGATGCGATCTCTAACCAGCACGGCCTGTGCCAGATGAACACCGGACTTGATCATCTCCCGCAGCATCATACGATCACGCATGGCCGCAGCGTTGAGCAGATTGCTGCGTTCGTTCAAATGGAGTTCCAGGGCAACCGTGACCAGCAGCAACACCACCGCCATGACCATGATGACCGCCATACCCGAGGTTGAGCGCCTGGGGGCGGATCGTTGGGATTTTGCGGTTATTTCAAAGGTTTTCGCCATCGGTTCACCCGTCCTCAGTGTGCGGGTCAGCGTTTCAATTCCTTGTAGCGGTGCACGGGCAAGGCAATGCGCGTGTCGAGCACCATTGGGGCTTGTTCATCGCCCACCGCCAGCTTAATCGCAATCGCGACAGGTGTCGCATATTCGACATCATCGGACTGGGAGTTCCAATCCTCTGTTTCCCGGCCTTCGTGATCGAAATAGACCACTTCAAATGTCTGAACCTGTTCGCAGACGATCGGATCGTTTTCATCCTCTTCAAACTCAGGGTAGGGGTAGAGGGTGTCTTTCCGCCGCAGCGTATACGCATCGTCTTCCGATTCCAGAATGTAATAGACGATCTCGGCAATACCTTCCCGGGCGTCATGGTTGAGCGGCAGATGGGCCAGGGAGGCGAACCGCAGTTTTGCCAGGCTATGGCCGCCCATGGAGACGGCTTCGCCTTCGATCCGATAGAGCGCTTCTTGCTCATCATCATTGATATCGGGCGGTTGATAACGAGGATAGTTCATGATGTGAAGCGCGTTCAGGTCTACCGTAATCCGGTTCATGCAGCTTTGACCCATCTCCAGCAGGTCGCTCTGGGCATTGACATGATCCGCAGAGCCGAAGACCCCGTCAAGTGAACCGAACACCAGCGATATCACCACCGCCAGTATGAACATGGCGATCATGATTTCCATCAAGGTGAAACCGTGACGCCGGCTTCGGGGCAAGGCGGCTGCATCAATCCACAAAGAACCGATACGTCCGCAGGTTGTAAGTGCTTTCGTCATCATTGGAAACCACGATTTCAATGCGTGTAAAATGATAGGGTTTGGCTTCCAGCAGATCTTCCAGCATGTCGGATGCGGCATCTTCGATCCGGACCGACCATTGAAATCCGGGATAATCCTCACCAAAATCCCCTGACGATTCCGTCAGTTCCTTGTATGTACTTAGCTCCACCTCTGACAACTTGGCTTGTGCCAGCATCGGTGCCAGATTGTAGAAGCGGGCGTTGCTGCTGATCATCATCGTCTGGCCGTGAAGCTGATAGATAACGGTCAGCGTCGTGGCCAATACCGCCAACGCCACCATGACCTCCAAAAGCGTGAATCCCCCGGGTCCCGTTGCATGGTCGGAATTTTGAGCCCTATCTGCTATAAGTCGATCCATTCTTCGAATAGCTTCACTTTGGGCAGCAATGGCTGAACCACAAACGTATAGCGATCTTCATTGCCGCTTTCCAGGCGGATAAAGGCATGATCTGAATACCCCGCCGGATAGAAATGTATCTGTGCGTTTCCTGTGGTAATCCGGTCGCTGCTGGAAAACTCGACGGCCACCAGCGCCAGCGAATCCGGAAGTTTGAAGCTCTTTTTAGGGGCAACCGGCTCCTCGGTCTCGGCTTGCGTTGCGGGGCTGGCCACATAGAGCTGTTGGGCATTCAGATCAACGATCAGGGTCTGCTGTATCTGCGTCTGTATAGCGGTAGATCTCAGCGAGCGTACCGTGCTGATCAACTTCCTGGAGAATTGTTTTACCGGATCTTGCAGCAAGCCGCCCTCAAAACGCGGAATGGCTACGGCCAGAATGATGCTGATCAACAACATCACAACCATCAGCTCGATCAGTGTGAATCCGGTCGTTGTCCTCTGATTATGTTTGCAAGGTGTTTTTATGTTCAAACCACTGATATTGTATGCTGTCGGAGGGTGTCGCAAACTCGGCGGCGACTGTGCCGTCGGCCGCGCTGCAGCGCCGTCGTCTGTAAATAGCATACCCTTTGCAGCTGACATCCGGGACACGCTTCATCCTATTCGATTTCCCAACTGTTGATGTCCTTATTGACATCCTCACCGCCTTGAGTTCCATCTGCGCCTAGCGATGTAATATCAAAATCGTCATGATTGCCTGGGCTTATGAAAATATAATCATTTCCCCATGGATCTTTGGGTATTTGCTTTTTGGCCAGATATCCGCCTTTTTTCCATTTTTTGGGGATCGTCCCACTTTGCGGCATCGCCACCAATGCTTCCAATCCCTGCTCCGTTGTCGGAAACACCCCGTTGTCGAGCTTGTACATCTTGACGGCGGAGCTAAGATTCTCTATCTGAACCCTCGCCTTGGTCTGCTTGGCTTCGTCGGTATGGCCGAAAAGCCTGGGACCGACGATCCCGGCCAACAGTCCGAGAATCAAGATGACAACAAGCAATTCGATGAGTGTAAAACCTTTTTCCGACAATCCGCGGTTGAGCGTGACCATGAACTATTTCCTCCGTATTATATATGAACTCAGTCGGTTGACCAGAGTGGTCTTACAAAGTGTTTATGCCAATGTTATACGGCTTATCCGCCAAACTTTCAAGCCGCATCAGATTACCATTTGGTCAGAATTGACCGCTTATCGAACCAGTGTCCGCATCTCCAGAATCGGCAGGAAGATCGACAGCACAATAAAAAGGACCATTCCAGCCATGATGAGCACCATGATCGGTTCCAGCAGGGCGGTCATGCGCATCACGGTGGTTTCGACTTCCTTTTCAAACACATCGGCGACTTTGCTGAGCATCTCCTCCAGGTCACCGCTTTGTTCGCCTACCTGAATCATTTGAATGGCAATGGGGGGAAAGACCTCGGTCGCTTCCAGTGTCTTGCCCAGGGGCTGGCCTTTGCCGACCTCCACCGCTGCGCCTTCGATCGCCTCGGCGATGTGAACATTGCCCACGATGTTTTTCACAATTTCCAATGATGGAAGCATCGAGACGCCATTGTCCAGCAACGACCCCAACGTCCGGGTAAATCCGGCGGCGGCGAGTTTGCCTACCAATGATCCGGCCATCGGAAGCTTCAGGATGACTCTGTCCGACCAGTGGCGACCTTTGGTGCTTTTTCGCATCTGCTGCAAGCCGAGCAAGACGGCGATCAGGGCCACCACCATGACCCACCAGTACGATTTGAATGCCGCGCTGATACCGATCAAAATCTGCGTCGGCAGGGGCAGATCCTGCTGCATATCGACAAATATCGATGTGATGTTGGGGATGACATAGATGAATAGAAAACTCATGATCAACAATCCGATCAGCATGATCAGCAGGGGATAGATCATGGCGGTTACAACCCGATTTTTCAGAGCCTCCTGATTCTCCGTAATGTCCGCCAGACGATCGAGAACGATTTCCAGCGTGCCGGAGGTTTCCCCGGCGCGCACCATGTTTACATAGATGGGTGAAAAGACGGAAGGAAAGGCGCCCAAAGCATTGGCGAAACTGCTTCCCTCTACAATGGCGCTCTTTATTTTTGCAATGGTTTTTTTCAAGCCCGGGCTGGGAAACTGGGCCATAAGCGTATCCATTGCCGATACAAGCGGAAATCCCGCACCGATCAGCGTGGATAGTTGTCGCGTCATGGTGGCGACTTCCGCCGGTCGAACGCGGTTAAAATGTTGTGACAATGATAGCTTGCGCCGCTCACGTCTTTCAGTCGCGCCGTCTTGGACCTCTTTGAGGTTGACCGGAAAATTACCGGCGGCGCGAATTTTTTGGCGGGCGGCCACGGCGCCATCCGCATCAATTATTCCCGAAATGGTTTTCCCTTTGGAATCCAGGGCTGTGTAGTCATATACCGGCATGTGAAACCATCCACTTAGGAGTTAAATCCGCCGCTTGAAAGCGGCTGCAAAGAAACCGTCCATTTGATTCTGATGGGGCAATGTTTGGAGAAATCCATCCGGCGTCGTCAATTTGCGAGCGTCGGAGACAGACGTCATTTCAGGATGATGTATAACAAACTCTCGATGTTTTTGCAAAAAACTCCTCACCACCCATTCATTTTCTTCCGGTTCTACACTGCATACCGCATAGACCAAAACCCCCTCCGACTGGAGGTGTTTGACTGCATTTTCCATTATCGTTAGCTGTCTCTTGGCGCAAATGTCAATGTCGGCCAAAGTGCTGCGCCATTTACCATCCGGATTTTTCTGCAGCACCCCCAGACCGCTGCAGGGCGCATCGATAAGGATACGGTGGAAAGGCGGCAAATCGTCGACCGGCTCCGGCGACTGAAGGTCGAAAGGACGCGTGGTAACGCACGATACCCCCAGTCGTTGCATTTCCCGGCCCAGTTTATTGAGTTTTTCCCGATCCAAATCGCTGGCCATTATTTGACCTTGATCCTTTATCAATTGCGCGATGTGGCCTGTCTTGGTTCCCAAACCGGCGCAGGCATCCCATATGCGCATACCCGGATGGGGATCAAGGTAGTGTGAAATGATTTGGGCGGCTTCATCCTGAACCTGAAACCAACCCCGCTGATATGCCGACCATTTGTCCATTGATCGACCCGGCGAGACAAGGCGGACACCCTCCGGGCTGTGGCTGGTTGGTGCTATGGATTTGGCCTCGCTCTGCAGGGACTCGATTAGATTTGCACGGGTGGTTTTCAGCGTATTGGCTCTGACGGTGATGTCCGGGATCCGGTTAACAGCATCGCACAGGGTCCTTGTGGCATCGATTCCCCAATGCTGGATCCAGCGTGAAACCAGCCAGGGGGGAAAGGCATAATGAACGGCAAGCCCGGTCACCGGCTCTTTGTCAATGTCCGGCATCGGCGGCGGTTTGGTCCGCCGGAGGGCGTTTCGCAGTACGCCGTTGACAAAACCGGCCGCCCATTTTCGGTTGTTGGTTTTCACGAGATCTACTGCGGTGTGCACCACAGCCGAATCCGGTATTCGATCCAGGTGGTCGATTTGGAACAATCCCATGCGCAAGATGATCCGCACCAACGGATCCAGCTTCTTTTTCGGTTGCCGGAGCAGGTGCTCAAGCGTCCAATCCAGCCGGCTCTGCCAGCGCAATACGCCGAAAATCAGTGCGTGCGCCAATGCGCGGTCGGGACGTTGCAGTTTACAAAGCAGCGGGTCGTTGCGCTGGAGCAGCGTATCGAGCGTATGGTTGCCGCTGTCAAGATCATGCAGGATCTCTGCGGCTATTTGACGGGCATTGGGCATGTTAAAGCTTTGGTTCATGTATTATTGTTTTAATATATATAAATATTACAAATTAGCATTGACGTTATTTAAATTCTTTTCCCGGGGGGATGGGGGTGCCGTGCAGGAAGTCTTTTATGGGCATGCGCTTGCCGGATGCGCTTTGTATCTCCTGGATCAAAAGCGTGCCTTCGGCGGTGGCGATGCGCAGTTCGTCCGGGAAACCGGCAACGACCGTCCCTGGCGCCTCGCATGCAGTCTCTTGAATTGCCTTGGCCTTGTGGATCTTTAGCCGTTGGTTTTGGTAGCGGCAATAGGCCCCCGGCCACGGAGTCATGGCACGGATCAGGGCATCGATCTCCCATGCTGGTTTGGTCCAGTCGATGCATCCACTTTTTTTGGTCAACATCGGGGCATAGGTTGCCAGGGTGTGGTTCTGGGCTACGGGATGAATCGATCCGTCAACAAGTCCGAGTAAGGTCTTTACAAGAACCTCGGCCCCGATGTCGGCAAGCCTATCGTGAAGCGAGGCTGCGGTATCCTCGGCGCGGACAGGTGTCTCGGCAGTGAGAAGCATGTCTCCCGTATCGACTCCGTGGTCCATCAAAATCGTGGTGACGCCGGTGACCCTCTCTCCTCGAATCAGTGCCCATTGAATCGGGGCCGGACCCCGATATTTGGGCAGGATCGAGGCGTGCACATTGATAGGACCATATCGGGGTATCTCGAGAACCCTCCGCGGCAGAATCTGACCGAAAGCCGCAACCACCAGGAAATCGGGTGCAAGGGATCGAAGCTGATCGCAGAATTCCGATTCTTTGATATCCGGTGGTTGAACGATCTGACAATCCATCTCCTGGGCCGCCAGTTTGACCGGAGGCGGTGTCAGCATGCGACCCCGCCCTTTGGGCCGGTCCGGCTGGGTAACGACCATCCGCAGATCGAACGTCGATCGATGCAACGCCTTCAGAGTGGGAACTGCAAAATCGGGTGTTCCCATAAAAACAACCGTGGGATCGGATGGCATATTCCTATCCTTCTCATTTTGGGCTTATGGCTTAATTAAAATAAGGTTCAGCGATTTTTTGTAGACGATGTCATATAAGAGCGAAGTTTAACGTGTAAAGTATAAAGTTTTGACGTTAGTTCGGTTATCCTCTCTTGATCATCTTTTTTATCCGACGCTCGTACATTTGACGTTTCAAAGCACTGATATGATCGATGAACAAGGTGCCGTTCAGATGATCGATTTCATGTTGCAGTACAATTGCCAACATTCCCTCGGCTTCGATGCGTTGCGGATTCCCGTCCCGGTCGACGCCTTCCACCAGAATCCGGGCGGCCCGTCTAACATGGGCCCGGCAGTCGGGGACGCTCAGACAGCCCTCGTTCTCAGATAAAACCTGGCCCTCGGCCGAGACGATTTTGGGATTGATCAGTACATTGAGCCGGCGGGACTCGTCGTTTGGCGCAACATCATACACCAGCATCTGCTTGTCTACACCAACCTGGATTGCGGCCAGGCCGACACCTGGAGCATTGTACATGGTGACGCCCATGTTATCGATCAATTGCTGCAAGCGCCCATCTATGTTGTCCACCGGTTTGGTTTTTTGTCTTAAAAACTCATCCGGATAAGTCACTATATCGAGTACAGTCATCGTTTACGCTCCTTTGATATCGCATTGTGCTTTGCTCTGCGAGCCACCGTTGGATGATAGGCGAAGGATATTGATACCGGTCACCCATGCAGAGACCATCCCCACGGCGATCACCGGGAGTATCTGCGCGGCGTGGTTGACCAAAGTGTAGCCCAGGGCGTCTTTTTCAGCAACACCGAACAGCGCCAGGGCAAATACGCCGGCAGCCTCCCATAAACCCCAGAAGCCCGGAACTGACGGCAATGCAATAAAAAAGCATATGACCACCATTACGGTGAGCCAACCGGTCATATTCAGCGAAATGCCCGGGCACCCAAGAGCAAAGATCGGATAGATCAAAGCGGCCAGCCCCCATATCAGAACGGTCAGTCCAACACAGCTCAACAGGCGCCTCGGATTTTGGACCATCATGAGGCCGATGGCAAAATTGTCGATAAGATTAAGGAATATGTCTGTTAGTCGTCGTACCATCCTGCCAGCTGAATGGCGGCCTGATGACATTGGTTTGGTCAGGAACAGAATTATCGTTTTAATCAACCGGCGTGACCCGGGAACGGCAATTAGGGATAGAAAGAGCAGCAGCGCAATGCTCGAACCAATCATCATCCAGGCAGCTGCCGTCAGGCGTTGGCTGGTGAGGCGTACCCCAAAGCATTCCACAGACAAATCGGGTTTGCCGGCAATGGTGCCGGATACTAGCACTAACAGACCGATTAACAAGATAAAATCAAATACACGCTCTGCGGCGACAGTGCCCAAACCGGTAGCAATGGGGATGTTTTCATTCTTTTTCAAAATAACCGGCCTGGCAAGTTCACCAATGCGTCCCGGCAAAACACAATTCATCATAAAACCGATCATCAACGGATGAAACGCCTGCCAATAGGTGACGGCCCCGGCCTGCCTGAGGATAATCTGCCAGCGGATAACCCGCAGGGAAAAGCTTGCCAGCACCAATAAAACCGTGGGACCGATCCACCAATAGTTGATGGTGCCCAGGTAGTTCAGCAATTCATCAACCGGCACATTGCGGAATGCCAAGTAGAGTGTCAGGCCGGACAACAGCGCGCCCAGCACGAGCGACGTAAAGAGCTTCTTGTTCATGGGTCAGCGTAATCCAAGCAGGATTGCTCGGGCTTTTTCGATATCTTTACGGATCTGATCCGCCAACGCATCAATGCTATCGAATTTAATTTCGCCGCGCAGCCGTTGAATGAAGTTGACCCGTATGCTTTCACCGTAGATGTTTTGGTCAAAAT
>JASFGJ010000073.1:0-11099 GCA_050123815.1 Desulfobacteraceae bacterium | reverse complement strand
CCCCACGTCAGCCCTGCACCGAAGCTGAGCAGCAGGACGTGGTCACCGGTTTCGATTTTCCCATCGCGCTGAGCCTCATCAAGTGCCAGTGGAATGGAGGCGGATGACGTGTTGCCATATTTATGCAGGTTCGTATAGACGCGCTCCATGGGAATTTTCATTTTTTCTGCGACGGCCTGCAATATCCGCAGATTGGCCTGATGCGGAACCACTACCTTTATATCATCTCGTGTCAGGCCATTGTTGCTGAGGGCTAATTCACCAATGTGGGCCATGCATCCAACCGCTTGTTTAAATAGGCGGTTTCCTTCCATTCGCAGGTGATATGGCCTCTGCTCAACATCTCGCAACAGCTCCGGCAAGTAGTCGTTTCCAACTTGCGCATGCAGCAAATCCCAGAATCGTCCATCCGATTGGATGTGGGATGACAAGATGCCGCCACGCTGGTCGCTGCTATGGACAATAACCGCCCCTGCACCGTCTCCCAAGAGAACACATGTGCCGCGGTCCTTCCAGTTGACGATGGACGACAAACGTTCCGTGCCCAGCACAAGAATTGTTTTGGATGCACCGGCACGGATGCTATTGTTGGCCGACTCGAGACCATAGATGAAACCAGAACAGCCGGCGGACAGATCGTATGCAGCCGCCTGGTTCGCCTCAAGAGCTTTTTGGATCATGCAGGCTGCAGAGGGGAACAGATGATCAGCAGTAACGGTACCGACAATAATCGTATCAATTTGATTCGGTGATATATCGGCCATCTTCATGGCATTTAGCGCGGCACGGGTCCCGAGTTCGGTCGTTGTTTCATTTGCACCTTTGCAGGCAATACGTCTTTGTTTGATGCCGGTTCTGCGAGTAATCCACTCGTCCGTGGTATCCACAAGATCTTCCAGATCTTCGTTGGACAAAACTTTGTCCGGAGTAGCCGAGCCGGTACCGATGATGTGTGCAAAAGCCATAACGTCTATCCACCTATTTCAATTCAGGGCTGCCCATTGGGCAACCCCCGAAAATACAAATCACACTATTAAACACAATCCAATCCATGTGTCAAAACCGATTTGCATTTTTCAAGGAGCTAAGAGAATAGAATTTCTTTTAAATTCGTGACGTTTTTCCGATTTTATGGTGCCGACTTGAGTCAGGGCGCCGCGTCGGTCAAATCCACTGCGCCTCTCTTTGCCGCAGCGGCGTTCCGGGTGAGGGATTGTTTCCTGCTTGATCCTGCGGTCAAGGATTCTGCGCCGCCCTCCGAAATCTGCAATGACCCGAGTTTTGGCATTCTCTGTTTGAAAGTCAGTATTTTTAGATTTGTCGGTCATTTTATTCCACCCTCGGTGGAAGCTGCCGGACGACCATATGTGCCATAGGCGTTAAGGTCGTCGTTGGTCAATGAAGGTCGATCAAAATTCTGAGCATGCGACGCAGTGGTTCTGCCGCCCCCCAAAGCAGTTGATCTCCCACTGTGAATGCGGTCAGAAATTTGGGACCGATATTAAGATTCCGTATTCGACCAACAGGCACAGACAAACTGCCGGAGACTTTGGCAGGTGTTAGCTCGTTCATCGTAGCGGACTTTTCGTTTGGGATGACCTTGACCCAATTGTTATGGGCTTGGATAATCTGCACAACCTCCGTCAACGGGATTTCCTTGGTCAATTTGATGGTAACTGCCTGACTATGGCATCGCATGGCACCGATTCTGATGCACTGACCATCGATCGGAACGGGGTGGTCGCTGCGTCCGAGAATCTTGTTGGTTTCGACATATCCTTTCCACTCCTCACGGGTCTGGCCATTTTCCATTGGTCTGTCAATCCACGGGATGCAGCTGGCCGCGAGTGGTACACCAAAATTTTCTTTCGGAAAATCAGCGTGCCGCAGGCTTTGGTGAACTTGACGGTCGATTTCCAATATGGCCGCTGCCGGATCTTCAAGCAGGTGTTGGCTCTGAAGGCCGATCATCTGCATCTGGGAGACCAATTCTCGCATATTTTTCGCGCCCGCGCCGGAAGCGGACTGGTAGGTCATAGAGGTCATCCATTCAATCAAATCGTGCTCAAAAAGGCCGCCAAGGGCCATCAGCATCAGTGTAACCGTGCAATTGCCTCCGATGAAGTCTTTTATACCATCCGCCAGAGCCTGATCGATTACCTTGCGATTAACCGGGTCCAGGATGATGACACTTGTGGGGACCATTCGCCGGGTGGAGGCGGCGTCAATCCAATATCCACTCCAGCCGTTGGCTCTGAGCTGATCATAGGTGCGTTCGGTATAGCCGCCGCCCTGGCAGGATAGGAGAATGTCCATATCCGCCAGCTGGTTGAAATCATACGCATCTTGAACGACTGAAGTCCGGCCCTTGACGGTTGGTCCTGGCTGGCCTGCCTGAGACGTCGAGAAAAAGACGGGGTCAATGTGACTGAAATCATCTTCGGCCTGCATGCGTTCCATCAGCACTGAGCCGACCATTCCGCGCCATCCGATTATTCCTACATTCAGCATGCGGTTGCTCCTTTATTGCCGTGTCGCGTATCCTAAACATCGTGATGAGACTTTTCATTAAGGCTAGCAGGTGTCGGATGTCAAGTGATTTCGTTTGCTTGATAAGGCTTAAGATGTAATAAGGAGGCAAATATGCAAATTATAGAGGAGCACGATGGATGTCCAAGGAAAAGCGCATGATGGTGCCTAGTCAGCCATCTTTGACCATTGGGCCGGAGAAGGCCGTATTCTGGATGGATGCGCAAGGGCGATGGCACAATCGACATGGCCCGTTTGAACATAAAAAAATCATTGACCACTTCAATGCCTCTATCGGAAAAGACCAAAACGGCTACTATGTAGCCCAGGAAAACAACGGTATCTGTGAAAAGGTCTACTTCAGGTATGAGGATACGGCGCTTTTTATCGTAGATGTTGTGATGTCGGACCCGGTCAAGCTGGTGTTGAACACATCGGCACAGATCGATCTACAGCCGGATGCCATGACAATCAGGGGGGATCAGCTATATATCCACAGCGGTGGCGATCGAATCAAATTTTCACAACGTGCTCTTATGAAGATATCGCGCATGATGGAATCTCAAGGCAAAATGTACTATATTTGTGTCAATAAGCAGAAATACCCGATTGCTATGGAATAAACTCAGGGGCTATCTATGAATGTCATCGTCGATTTTTGCATCGTACCACTTGGGGTGGGAGTGGGGTTGTCATCTTATGTGGCCGCCTGCCATAAGGTGCTGGCCGACAGCAAATTGAGTTATCAACTGCATGCCAACGGTACGAACATCGAGGGGGAATGGGATGAGGTATTCGCGGCTGTGAAAAAGTGCCATGTGCGTGTTCACGAGATCGGGGCCCCCCGAATCTTTACGACCATCAAGCTTGGGACACGCACAGATAAAATACAGCACATGCAGGACAAGATAGACAGTGTCGAACAAAAACTGAAAACAAGGCAGAATGATTCGTAAATTAATCTCGAGCGGACAAACCGGTGTTGAACTGGCGGCTCTCGATGTCGCCATTAAGCTCGGTATTGACCACGGTGGTTGGGTTGCCAGAGGTAAACGCAACGCGCAGGGGCCGTTAAGCGACGTTTATAACCTGAACGAAGCGGCGGCCTTGGGCTTCAAAACTGCCATGGAGCAAAACGTGATGTCAGCTGACGGCACACTCCTTGTCACGCGAGGAAAAAAGAGCTCCAGAACGCAATATGCGGTTGAAATGTCACTGAAACACCAGCGCCAGCTGCTGCATGTCGACCTGAGTCAAAACTCTTCTTTTGAGGCCGCATCTCTGATTAGTTCGTGGGGCTCATTGCAGCAAATTAAAATCGCATTCGTAACGGGGCCGCAGGCGGATACAGATCCGAATATCTATGCACAACTGTTGAAAATCATGGAGACCGCCTTCTATTTAGGGTTTGTTAAAACAGGTATGCAACCGCCATTTGTCGCGAGAGAATCCGAATCTCGCCTCGGGCATAGCGAGGATTTTCCCAATTCCGTAGACGAAGCGGTCGTGCGTCTCAAATCGGTGCTCTCCCTCAAAGATCGGGCCTATTTTGCCAATATGCAGGCTGGTGAGCTTGATCATATGCGAACGGGATTGAGTGAGTACATTAAGCAAAAATTTGGTTTGTACGCCGGCAATGCACCATTGATGAAGTCGTGCGCTGAACTCGGCAAGCGAGAGAATCCCCTTGTGGAAGAGGCCTGCGCGATTATCTTGCGGGCATTGTGGAAAGATCTTCAGCAGACGCATAAGCTGCGGGTCGTCAAGTAGGCACGCGACAGCATGCGTTGTTCCTATTGTTGTGTCCCAGCAATAGGTGACAAATCATTTCGGTTATTATTGCGACAAAAATACCCAATGCCAAAATCCAATCTATAATCTGGGCAAGCAATCGATTGACTTGAGATGGGATTGCTGATAACTGCCCATGGTTCGATACTGCAGCTGATTAAATGTGAGCAAGGAGAGACCCATGGCAGAAGTCAAACCGTTCAAAGGCGTTCTATATAATATTAAACAGATCAACGACCTGGCCGAAGTGATCGCCCCCCCCTACGACGTTATCTCATCCAGCTACCAGGACGATTTGTACCAACGCCATCCGCACAATGTCATTCGGCTGATACTGGGAAAGAGCGAACCTGAAGACATCGATGCGAATGATCTTCATAAACGCTCCGCCAACCATTTCAAGCAATGGCTGGCGGATGACATACTGATTCACGACACTGCTGAAGCCTTCTATCTGACAAATGTTGAATTCAGCGTGGAAGACATGCGTGTTACACGTCACGGCATCATCGGACTCGTTCGATTAGAGCCGTTTGACAAGGGAGTTGTCTTACTCCACGAGCGTACGTTTTCAAAGGTCAAGTCTGAGCGCTTGAACCTGATGAAACACAGCCGGGCCAACTTTTGTTCAATTTTCGGTCTTTACTCGGACAGTGAAAGCATCTTGGATCGAATGAAATCCACTGTTGGTACGAAGCCCGCAGATATCGACCTAACAGACGATCAGGGAGCGCGGCACAAACTCTGGCGCTTGACCGACGACAAGAGCCTCAAGGACATTCAAGCGGCGATGGCCGAGAAGACGATTTATATTGCCGACGGCCATCACCGCTATGAGACGGCCTTGAATTATCGCCAATGGTTGCAAGAGAACGATCCCGAATTCAATGATCGCCATCCAGCCAACTATGTGATGATGAGCCTGAGCAGTCTTGAGGATCCAGGGATGGTGATTTTTCCGGCACATCGTCTGATCAAGGATGTTCCGGAACAGGCGATGGCATCGCTGATTTCAAATTTGAAAGCGTTTTTCAACATTCAAAGCATCCCGACGAACCAAGGCGTTGAAATGGCGCTGCTAAAGGCTGATGCGGCGCTGGTGGCCAATAAACATCGGAACGCCCTCATCGTTTATATGAAAGATGATCGTGCCATACATGTTCTGGTGCTCAAAGAGGGTATCATGCAGGAGCGATACGGCAGTGAGCTGCCGGAACCGCTGCTGGATCTGGATGTGACAGTGTTAACCCGTCTGATCATGATGGATATGCTCGGTTTTAACCAAGCCCGGCTGGATGATGCCACAAAGATATCCTACCGAACGACCTCACAGGACGCCACCGATGCGGTGATGGATGGCAAAGCGGATATTGCGTTTATTTTGAATCCAACGCGAATCGAGCAAGTGCAGCGCGTGGCCGAGCATGGGTTGATCATGCCTCGAAAATCAACTTACTTTTACCCCAAAATTATCAGCGGGCAAGTAATGAACGCCCTTTAAGAATAATGCCCGAATTGCCTGAAGTGCAAACAATTGTGGATGACATGCGTGCAGTTGGTCTATGCGGCGCAACGATTGTTGATGCTCATGTGCTTTGGGGCAGGACCATTGCAACTGGATCTGCCGACGATTTCCGGCATCGCCTTCAAGGCCGGATCATCCAAAACATCGACCGCCGCGCCAAATATATCGTCATATCGCTTTCCGACGCACTTTTCTGGTTGGTTCATTTACGGATGACCGGTCGGTTTCAAATCGGACCGTCCGATAATCCGCCAGGGTGTCATGCCCGGGTTGTATTGACATTAAAGGATCGGCGCCAGTTGGTTTTTTACGATACACGTAAATTCGGTCGCTTTTACTTGACGACATCCCCGGAATCGGTTCTCGGTGAGTTGGGACCGGAACCGTTGGCACCAAACTTCAGCGCCAAATCGCTGGCAGATCGGATCGGCCGGCGCAAAGGGCGGATTAAGCCTCTGCTGCTGAATCAGAAGTTTCTGGCGGGCTTGGGCAATATTTATGTCGACGAGGCATTGTGGACCGCGAAAATTCATCCCATGCGGACGGCCAATACACTGAAATTTTCAGAAATCAAGGGCTTGCATCGCGCCATTCGTCAAGTTCTGCGGCAGGGAATTCGTCATGCCGGGACCACACTCGGCGACGGGCAGGGCAACTTCTCCTCTATCCGTCGCAACCGTGGTGGAAATGCCGATCAATTGAACGTGTTTCGACGTACTGGGCTGCCATGCCCACGATGCGGCCAGGCGATTGAAAGATTGATTGTCTGTCAACGCAGTACCCATTTGTGTTCACGGTGCCAGCAAGTCGGATATAGGCCAATCAGGTGATGATTAAAAAACCGTCCAAATCCTCGAGCATTTTTTTGATGCGGTTTAGAATGATTCGGGTGGGATCTACGGTATCATCCTCGCAGTAATGATAGCATGAGTCGAGCAGGTCGTTATTACCCTGCCAGATACGAAACTCATCAAGTAAATATGGGGCCAATTTATCACACAGGAGATCGTAATCATCCTCAGACATTTGCACGAATGTTTGAAGATGCTGAAGCAACAGATCGGATAACAAAAGCTCGGCAGCTTCATCCACCGACCTTGGGAGACGATATTGGGCCTTTTTATTGAACATTCAATGCCTCTTGTAACTGTATCATTTCACCTGAGGCGTAATGCCCGGCGATTCAATAATAATATCGGCAGCCGGAATCGAATATTTAGTTCGACGCTTAAAAAGGGTGTGACCTTACGCCCACGTTAATAAAAAAGGAGAACCATGATGAAAAAATTCCTGATGTTGTTATTAATTCTGGCGGCAGCCTTCGCATCGGGCTGTACACAGGAAACTCAGAATAAATTCAGCCGGAGCATCCAGAACTGGACCGGTACCGATGGAGTGCTTGATATATATGCCGGCGACAAGCTGGTGCGAAGATTTATCATGATTGACAAGGTATCGACGGCCTATGGAACAGAGGACCAAAAACCGCGTCCCTATCGCTTCGGCTACGGCGTCATGGACGAAAATTTCAACTACAAGCGGGACAGCGGTGAGAAAAAGGTCTATTTCGAATTCAGCGATTACAGCACCAGTTATGTCTTTTATGAGAATCCGAGCTGATGCGTCTGAACGAGGCCAAAAAGCAAATCGAAGCCGTATGGCAGGCACTGGCAGGGCTGCAATTTAAATCGCCTGTGGTCAGCGTTTATAATCCTCTGGAATATGCCCGGAAAGCCTACGATAACTATTGGCGGCGCTATGCCGGATCACCCAGGGAGATTGTTTTGTTGGGGATGAATCCCGGACCATGGGGCATGGTGCAAACCGGTATTCCGTTCGGAGATGTGCAGATGGTAAGGCACTGGCTTGAAATCGACACACCGGTCCAGGTGCCGGCAAAGCAACATCCCAAGCGTCCTGTTCAGGGACTCGATTGCCCTCGAAGCGAAGTCAGCGGAAGACGGCTTTGGGGATGGGCAAAAGAGAGATTCCAGACACCGGATCGCTTTTTTGAGCGTTTCTGGGTGGCAAATTATTGTCCGCTGGCTTTCATGGAGTCAAGTGGACGCAACCGCACGCCGGATAAGTTGCCGAAAGCTGAGAAACAGCCTTTGTTCGAAATTTGCGACCAGGCGTTGCGATTGACCATTGAGGCGATGCAACCAAACTATGTTATTGGTATTGGTAGCTTTGCAGCGCAGCGGGCGAAAGCCGCTTTAAAAGGCATGAACCTGCGTCTGGGGCAAATCACGCATCCAAGCCCGGCAAATCCACGAGCCAACAGAGGCTGGGCGAGCTATATCGAGGCAGAGCTCGAGGCGATGGGGATATCGTTAGCTACGCCGGTTTAAGCTTTCCACTTTAAACTGCGGCTTTGGCATAGCCATTAAAAAAGCGCTAAACCTTAATAGGGTTATAGATCCTTTTCTATTTAACCTTTGGCAGCAACAACCTGGCAAACGATATTTTCCCCTGCACCGCGTTCTCTAGGCGATCGGGCATCAGACGGAAGAACAGTTTCAGTCCTCGATAGCGGCGCCGAAGTCCGCCGTAAAACAGAAGAGTGCGATAAAATTTGATCCAGCGCAGCTCTCGCAGCACGTGTCGGTTCAGGCTTCTTCGATAATGTGATGCCGGATCCTTACCATTGAGATCTGCGGCCAGGACGGCCTGTGCAGCCAGCTGCCCGCTGCGGTGAGCATAAAATATCCCTTCTCCAAGCAACGGATCGGCAAGTCCGCAGGCATCGCCGACCAGCATGGTTCGACCGATTCCAGGTGGATCCACATAGTTGCCAAACGGCAGCGCATGTCCATGCCGGACGTCAACCGGTTCAGGCGGCGGGTTAAAGGTGCCGAGAAACTGCCGGAAGGATCCGGCCAAGGAAGCGTCACGTTTGCTTGCCAAGGCACCTATTCCGACGATTTGGCGTCCCGGATTTGGAAAACACCACGCATACCCCCAAGGGACATGCCCAAAGTGCAGAGAAGCAAAGGTGCCGCCGGTTTCTCCATCTGTCGATGACACGTTGGTTTCAATGGTCATTGCCAGATTCGACCGCCATCGCTGTTTGAACCGCTGCTCCGGAAAGAGCGCCTTTCGAACCATGCTCCACACACCGTCCGCACCAAGGATGACATCCGCACCAATGAACGTTCCGTCTTCCAAGGTTGCGGTTCGTTGCCCCACATCCACTGAAATAACCTTGCGGCCGGTGATTAGCTCGGCGCCGGCATCTTGTGCGGCACGCACCCAGAAGTGATCATAACTGTTTCGGTTCACAAAATGAAAGGGATAGTCGAGCCGGCGGCGCACGATCTCTTGCCTTCGGAAGTAAATGCGATAGTCGCGGCTTGTGTGGATGATGATACCCCGTTTCATTAATTCCGCAGGTGAATATCCAAACACACGATTCAGCAAATCGACGGTTTTCCAGGTGATCAAACCGGCGCAAAGTTTGGGGCGCGGGAAGGTGCATTTGTCGATCAGGGCAACACGATACCCTTCGCTTGCCAGCAGGAAAGCCGCAGTTGCGCCCGACGGGCCTCCGCCAATGACGGCGGCATCATAGGCGTGCAGGGGTCGTTTCATTTAATGTCAGTGCCATCAATCGTAATTTTTATTGGGCCGTTGCCCAGCGGACATTCAAACGCCAGTCCGACGGCGGACAACCGAAGGCCCGATTTGTTTTTATTTCCATGTCCATAGCGTGGATCTCCCATAACCGGATGGCCGATCAGATCGAAATGCCGACGAATCTGATGGCGTCTTCCAGTCACGGGTGTAACCCGGACCAAACTCTGGTTTATTGATGCATCGAACTTTTTGAGCGCATAGCGCGTCACCGCTCGCCGTGCGTCCAGTTGCAGATCGATTGTCCCCTCGCTTTTCGTTGACCCCAGGTCACCGAGAACCCAAGCCTGGTATGTTTTGTGGACCTTGCGGGACCGGAACATTTCCGACAGCAGGGCGGCGGATCGACGGTTGTGGGCCATTATGACGAGACCCGAAGTTTCGCGATCCAAACGATGCACAAGAAATACATTACGCCGAGGAGTAAAATGTCGCTCGACTTGTCGCGTCAGCGCGCCGTGGTCACCGAAACGCGTGCCCTGGGTCATCAGATTCGCCGGCTTGAACCACACACTGTAGGCCTTCATATCACGAATGCAGTGAGCTTTAGGCGGTACTTGACTCAATATCGATTCGTCATAGTAAAGCGAAACGCGATCTCCCTGCTTGAGGCGGGTTGTCGCGCGGCGGATGCGTCTTGACTTGGCATCGGATCGATCAAGCCATACCGCGCCGCAGTTTATGGCTTTCTTGATCCGGACCTTGGAAAGGCCGCTGTGAAGCGCCAGCGCATCGCAAATTGTATCCGGATCGTCCGGTCCGATGATCCGTTTGAGTTGAATGATCTGCATTACGGCTCCATGCGTTGGCGAACATATTCATACATGGCCAGTGATGCCGCTACTGACACATTCAGACTTTGAACCTTTCCCAGCTGAGGGACCGAAAGTTTGCGAAGCTGTGGATAGGCGTCCGGCTCAAAGCTGAATCCATACTCTTCATGACCAAATACAAATGCGCATTTATCGGGCAGCTTCGCATGGGGCAACCGATCCGGTGTTCCGGGGTCGAGTATGAAGATATTGAATTGTTGTTCATGCAGCATTTGGTAACTCTGATCGAAGGTCTCAAAGAACCGGGCCGGAACCCATTTGAATGAGCCCATAGCCGGAGCCGGATCGAAGAAGTCGGTACCGATCAAATGGACCGATTCCGCGCCAAATGCCTCGGCCGATCGAAAGATTTTTCCGATATTGAACCTGGGCTTGAGATGGTCCAACACCACGACAAGCGGGTGCGCTCCCGGAGTGGCCATTCGATTGAGGCGTCGTTGACGTTCAAACCGTTTCTGCGCCTGCCGGCGACCAAGTTCACGCCGACGCTGGGCATATCGTGTTCCCAAAGTGAAAGCTCCTTTAGGGCCAATTGATCGAATGCTTTCATACCCTGATTTTAACCTGCTGGCAAGACGGACGATTTGTGCTGCGGTGGTGGGGCAGGGCAGTTGGGTTGAATTCGATTGACAATCTTACCGAAACCATCTTAACCCTAATGTTGCATAAAAAAGATGGCAAACGGTTTAAAATGTATTATGAGCATTGTACAAGATAGTCTGTCTGGACCCGCGGATGCAATATACCAAGGGTGAACTGCCGGATCGGGTCTATTATATGCCATCTTT
>JASFGJ010000072.1:0-11270 GCA_050123815.1 Desulfobacteraceae bacterium | reverse complement strand
CCGGCTTCGAGGGCTACGTGGGCAACTTTGGGTTGACCTTGAAAGAGAATCCCCCCCAGGCTTGCGCCACCGAGATCGCCGCCGGGACTTACGCTGCCTTATGCGGCTACCGCCCGCACAGCTCATTCAAAAAAGAGCGGGAATATACCATCCAGACTGGCACGGTGATCATGGCCACCGGCTTCAGACCTTATACGCCCGGCCACGGCGAATACGGATTTATGAAACAGCCCGAAGTCATGACCTTGCCTGAATTTATCGAGGAGACGTCCAAAGGCCCTTCCAAGGCACAGGCGCTGACCATCAAGGGGCGAACCATCAAGCGCGTGGCCTTTATCCATTGTGTGGGCAGCCGCCAAATTCCAGGCATTGACGAACCGGCGGCCGACGGGAGCCTGAACGAATACTGTTCGCGTACTTGCTGCAGCGCTGTTTTGCGCACGGCGGTGGAGATCCGCCAGCGCTACCCGCGGACCCATGTGCTGGATTACTACCGCGATATCCGCACCTACGGCCGCGGCCAGGAAGCCTACTATGAAAAAGCTTCGGAAAACAATGTGCTCTTTTTCCGTTTCGAACCGGACTCGCCGCCGGTTGTTGAGTCCATCTCCGGTGGGCCGCATCCACTGCGCATCCGGGTCAAGGATACCCTGACCTTCGGCGAGGAGTTGTCGGCCGATGTGGACCTGGTGGTGCTTGCGGTGGGCATGGAGGCTCAACCCATCCCATCTTTGGTGGAGATGATGAAGCTGCCCACGGGTATGGATCGCTTTCTGCAGGAGGTACATCCCAAGCTGCGCCCGGTTGAAGTGGCCAACACCGGTATTCTGCTGGCCGGAACCTGCCAGGCCCCCATGGACATCGGCGAGGCCTGCGCGGCGGCCCAGGCATCCGCGGCCAAGGCCGCCACACTGCTGGGCAAAGGGTTTGTGGAGTTGGATCCCTATGTTGCCGAAGTCAAAGATAACATGTGCAGCGGCCACGGCAACTGCAAGGCGGTCTGCCCGGTTGAGGGCGCCGTCACCATAGCGGACAAGGTCGCCCGGATCAACCCGGCCCTGTGTACGGGCTGTGGCATCTGTGTGTCCGAGTGCCCGGAAGGGGCCATCGACATCAAAGGGTGGACGCTCAAACAGTACGAAGAGATGGTGGATGCCATCGTCGCGGCGTGACAGATCGCACATCCACTGCAACAGGAGTTATCATGGGTCAATCGATCGATAAAGCAACAATGAAAGCCTTGCGCGAATCCCGCAAAGGGGCCATCGCCCGCGCGCGCAAGACCATCAAGGAAAACAATCAAATCCTCAAGGCCATCCGTGATCAAATCGCCGATGAACCGCAAACCATCCCGCAGATTTCCCGGGCGCTGGGGATGGACACGGCCAAGGTCCTGCTCTTTGTCGCAGGGATGAAAAAATATGGCGAAGTGGTCGAGGGCGCCAAAGATGGTGATTATTTCAAGTACGGATTGGCTTAGTAAGGCAACCGGCTGGTGAAAATGGGAGAAAGGCAATGCAATCAGAGGTCAATCCTGAACTGCTTCTAAAACTCGAAAAATTTGGTGTCAAAGACGCAACAACCTGCTTTAACTGCGGCAATTGCACGGCGGTTTGCTCGCTCTCTTCGGAGTCGGTCCCTTTTCCGCGCAAATCCATTCGCTACCTTCAGTTGGGGCTCAAAGACAAACTGATGGAGAGCCCGGAGCCCTGGATGTGTTACTATTGCGGGGATTGCAGCGAAACCTGCCCGCGCCAGGCCAATCCCGGCGAGGTCATGATGGGCCTGCGCCGCTACCTGACATCCCTTTACGACTGGACCGGAATATCCCGGCTGTTCTACACCTCGAAAATTTTCGAGGTTTTCTCGATTCTGGTGGTGGCCGCCCTGGTGGGCCTCGGATTCTATTATTTCCACGGCCCCATGCTCACCGACCGTGTGGCGCTGAACGTATTCGCCCCCAACACGGTTATCGAAATTCTGGATTTGATCATGCTGGCCGTGCTCTCTTTTTTCCTGCTGACCAACGCCTATCGATTGTTTCGAGGAGTCATGGGGGACCCCGGACAGTACCCGGAGCTCCCCTTTTCCGAGAAACAGCAGTTTCCCAACCGGCTGATACGGGGTATTCCCGCACCGATCTACCTCAGAGAAGCCAAAGAGTTCATCGTACAGTTTCTCACCCAGAAAAAATTCAAGGCCTGCGGCACATCGTCCCAGCAGTTTCAATGGATCAACCACCTGTTGATCATGACCGGTTACTCCTCTGTGTTCCTGCTGGTGGTGGTGGGCATCCGCTGGTTTCAAAGAGACGAAATCTACGCCCTCTGGCATCCGATACGGCTGCTGGGGTACTATGCCACCTTCGCCATTTTGTACGGTACCACGGTGGCCATTTGGGGGCGACTGAAGAAAAGCAAAACGGTATATTCACATTCCCACTCATCGGACTGGGCTTTTCTGATTCTGCTCTGGCTGACCACCTTCAGTGGTATTCTGATCCATTTCGGACGGCTGCTTGAACTGCCCATGACCACTTACATTCTCTACGTGATCCACATGATGATTGCCGTTCCCATGCTGGTTATCGAAGTGCCTTTTGCCAAATGGACCCACCAGCTCTACCGACCGCTGGTTCTCTATCTGATGAAAGTCAAGGCCCGTGCGATGCAAAAGGTTTAAGATCAGAGGAAGGAATATATGCCCCATCTTGCTTGTCTTTGAATCCGTATTCGACGGTGCATTAATTGGCACATACCACAAATATGCGCCAATTAATGCGCCTTGAAAACGAATCCAAATCCCGTGCAAAAGGGTGGCGAATATTCCTTCTGCTGCCCTGCCGGCATCGGCCGAACTTGATAGGAAGTGGTTTCAAAACCACTTATAGTGAAAATAGAAAACATTAAGTGCTTATGGAAAGGAAGAAAAACAATGAGTGATCAACAAGCTGAAAAAATCCTGTACATCGGAACCGCCGCTGCTGAAAATTCGGAAAAGGCCGCCATGCCCTTTGTGATGGCCAATGCTGCGCTGGCGCTGGACATTCAGGCAATCATCTGCCTGCAAGGCAATGGGGTCTATCTGGCGCACAAAGGCTATGTGGAAAAGATGCCGCCCGCAGGCGGATTTCCTCCCATGAAAAAACTGCTCGACGATTTTCTCGAATTGGGCGGTAAACTATTGGTCTGCGTCCCCTGCATCAAAGAGCGCAATATTGATGAAGAGAGTGAACTTGTGGCCGGTGCGCAAACGACGGCCGCCGGAGCGGTGAACATCGAAGCGACCGAGGCAAAAGCCGTTTTCGTTTACTAGGCACCAGTTCACCAAACGACCATAAAAAAGGTTCGATTATGGAAACATCATCCATCATTCGTTTCCCTCGGCGCATCGCCGATTTGATCGATGTCAAGGCGGCCGGAGCCGATGTCCGCCTTGACATCGCTTTTGAAATCCTTCCGGCTGAATTCCGACACCGCCTCCATCCGTTCCAGGCCTATATCTTCTTGGCCAAATACTCCGGCACCATCGATGGTAGGGCGTTCGATTTCAGGAAATGCTATGCCCGGGGATGTCCCAACAACCTGTGCACCCATGTGTCCCAGGCCGTGAACATCGCCAATCGTTACCTGCAGCGCGACTACCATGCGCTTAGATCGGGCGGCATAGAGGTCATCGAAATCCTGTTCAGTTTGGAAGATATGATTGTCAAATTTGACACCCTCAAGGAAGAGGGACCGGCCCATTTGTCCATCCCCGAGCTGACCGCCATGGCCAAATCCGGCAAATCCATCACGGTCGATATTACGCTGGAGCTGATTCCAGCCGTTGAGCATTTTTCACATGCCGATAAGGCCCGAACTTATTTAAGCGGTGAATTTACAGCCAAAACCACGGACAAGACCTACCATTGCCACCGCTGTTTCGCCTGTTTTGACACCAGCCAAGATGACGAGGAGAAAGAGACGGCTATCCGGGTGGCCAATGCGCGGCTGGCGCTGATTTACGGTGAATTCAAGGACAGTGGCATCCTGCATCAGACGACCTATTTCAGCTAACCGGATTTCCACGGTTGTAGGGGACGTTGCGTAAGAGCGCAAACTGATGATCAGTTTTTTCGGACCAATAGCCCTTGTTTAGGGGCATTGGTCCGGGTTTTTAGCCGTCGCTGAAAGGGATGGGCGGCCGATCGCGACCCGATACCTCTATACCGGCAACAGAAATCACCGCACCAATATTGCTGTTTAAGCTGTATCGTGGTAAATTTCCAAATGAATTAAGTGCTGCTGAAAATGATTCAGGTCCATCCCCATTGCAATTCATTTTGCTGCTCGAATGCGCGGTTGATTTTCTGAACTTTCTATTCCCATCCACCCGCGAACACGATCTATAGCGAGCCAGTCGTTTTATCATTACCGTTGTATCGGAACGCAAGGCAACTGGTCGGAAAACTCCCATTCAAGACCGGTCGGTGAGCCTTGGGCTCCTTCGATATTAAGCGATAGCTTTGTTGTGAGCGCTAAACCCATAAATGAGCATCGCCTGCGACGGACGCTGCTCAAGTGGGTATCACATGAAAAGGAAAGAGATGATACTGTGGAAAGATTACAGGACAGTCGGCCATCCGATGATCTCGTCGTTTTGGATGTTCAGGGTGCTCTAAAGCGGCTTGGGGGACGAGAGTATATTTATCTTAAAGTCATTCAAAAATTTATGCCTGAATTCAGCGAAGCTCCCGAAGCAATGATCGACTATTTGGCCACTGGGGACGTTGAGTCCGCAAAACGGACGGCCCACAGTTTGAAAGGCGCGGCTGCGGGGGTAGGCGCCATGGCGCTTTCCCAAGCGGCGGATAAGGCTGAAAAGGCCATTGCCGGCAAGGAGGCGGATTGGCAGGAGGCTGTGGCGTTCGTGAAAAATGAGCTGGAAAAAGTGCATGCCGAAATCAACGCCTATCTGGACAAAAAATTGAGTTCGACCTAATCGTTTGTTGCGCTTGCGGTAAAATAAGCACCTTTTTGCCCTTCCAATAAAGTCTTTTTTCTCCGTCATACCTTTGGGAACTGTATTTCAGGACCATTTTAGCTCCGGAAATTCATTTGTCTTGATTACCGATCCTAAGAATTTATGGACGAAGGTCCTGAATTTATGCCATCATATCGGGTCTTGGTGTTGATACCTGCAGTGTGCGTATCAATGGAGCGCGGAGCGCGGAAAATCACTCGCAACTTGGTTCTCGAATGAATACTGAAAATGCAGCCATAAATCCACTGGGCCGATTTCACCCGGTCATTGCGCAATGGTTTCGGGATCGGTACCAACGTCCCACCGATATCCAGTCCGAGGCATGGGGGCATATTCAGGCGCAGCGGCATGTGCTGGTAACGGCCCCTACCGGCAGCGGAAAGACGTTGACCGCTTTTTTGTGGGCCATCAATGAACTGGCCACGGCCGCCCTGCCCTTGGGGCATACCCGGGTGTTGTATGTCTCGCCGCTCAAAGCCCTGAACAACGACATCCGGCGCAACTTGCTGCAGCCGCTTGAGGCGCTTCGGACCTGCTTTGAGCGGGCCGGACAGGAGATGCCGGAGATTCGCGTGCTGACCCGCTCCGGCGACACACCCTTTGCCGAGCGGCGGCGGATGCTGCGGCGGCCTCCGGAAATCTTGATCACCACGCCTGAGAGTCTCAATTTGATATTGGCCTCACCCCAGGCGCGTGCGATTCTCAGCACGGTGCGCACGCTGATTCTGGATGAGATTCATGCGGTTTGCGATTCCAAGCGCGGCACCTACCTGATGACCGCTGTGGAGCGGTTGGTGCTGCTGGCCGGGGAGTTTCAGCGAATCGCCCTGTCCGCCACGGTCAATCCGTTGGAGACGGTGGCCGATTTTGTGGGCGGTTACCAACGGTTGGGTGCAGCCGAAGCGCCGGAATATGTAAAACGACCCGTCGAAGTCGCCGCTTCACGCACCGCCAAGCAGTATGAGATCCGGGTGCGCTACCCCCTTGAGGCGGCATCGCGCCCCGGCGGCGAATCGCTCTGGGATATGTTGGTCGGCGCCTTTAAAACCACGATCGGGCAGAACCGCTCTACCCTGGTGTTTGTCAACAATCGGCGGCTGTGTGAAAAAATTGTCCTGAAGATCAATCGCAACGAATCCGAACCGCTGGCCTATGCCCACCACGGTTCCCTTGCCCGCGAAATACGCCACACCGTGGAGTCCCATCTCAAAAGCGGTCAACTCAAGGCCATTGTGGCCACCAACTCCCTTGAACTGGGCATCGATATCGGTCCGCTGGATGAAGTGCTTCTGGTGCAATCGCCGCCGTCGTTCTCTGCGGCCATCCAGCGCATCGGCCGGTCCGGCCACCAGGTGGGCCGGATCAGCCGCGGCACTCTCTACCCCACCCACGCCCGCGATTTTCTGGAGGCGGCGGTGTTGGCGCAGCATTTGCCCGATCAGTCCATCGAGCCCAAAGAGCCGGTGCATGCGCCCCTGGATGTGCTGGCCCAGGTGATTGTGGCCATGGCCGGCGTCGATACCTGGGATGTGGACGACCTCTATCACCATATCAAAACCTGCTATGCCTACCGGGATCTGTCGCGCAGGCAGTTCGATCTGGTGCTGCAGATGCTGGCCGGAAAATATGCGATGTCGAGACTGCGCGATCTGAAACCGCGTGTGTCCATCGACGGCATCAACAATACGGTCAAGGCCCGCAAGGGCGCCCTGATGGCGGTCTATCTCGCCGGGGGGGTGATTCCCGACCGCGGCTACTTCCACTTGCGGCACGCCCGGTCCGGGGCACGCATCGGCGAGCTGGATGAAGAGTTCGTGTGGGAGGCCAAGGTGGGCCAGACCTTTAACCTGGGGGCCCAGAAATGGCGGATCGAAAAGATAACCGCCGGGGACGTACTGGTCGTGCCCGGTCACCCGCAGTCTTTGGAGACGCCGTTCTGGAAAGGGGAGGCGTTTCAGCGCGACTGGCATTTTTCAGAAAAGATTCTTGAGTTTTTGCAGGAAGCCGACCGGTTGATGACGGACAAAACCTGGCAGGCGCAGATGCAGCAGCGCTGTCACATGGATCCGTCGGCTGCCAGGGTGCTGCTCGAGTTTTTGAAAAGCCAGAAAGCGGCGGTCAAGGGCCCGTTGCCTCACCGCCACCACATGGTGGTGGAGTTCGTCCACTGCGCTCCGGGCACGGCTCCGGGCAACCAGGTGGTGTTGCTCAATTGTTGGGGCGGCAAGGTCAATCAGCCGCTGGCCCTGGCGCTGGATGCGGCCTGGCATGAGAAGTTCGGCCAGCGTTTGGAGATATTTGCCGGCAATGACGCCGTTGCCCTATTGCTGCCCGATGAGGTCGGAGCGGACGATATCCTGGCCCTGGTCAACAGCCGCAACCTGGATCAACTGCTGCGTGACCGCCTGGAGACGTCCGGTATTTTCGGGGCCCGCTTCAGGGAGTGCGCCGGGCGGGCGCTGCTGTTGACCCGGCCGAACTTCAAAAAGCGTATGCCCTTGTGGATGAGCCGACTGCGGTCGCAGAAACTGTTCAATGCGGTGCGCCGGTACGACGATTTTCCGATCCTGCTTGAGACCTGGCGCACTTGTCTGCAGGACGAGTTCGATCTGGAACGGCTGCGCAGCCTGCTGGCCGAACTGGAGGCCGGCACCATCGCCTGGTCCGAAGTCCATTCCGACCAGGCCAGCCCCATGTCCCGGCAGATGGCGTGGAGCCAGATCAACAAATACATGTATATGGATGACACCCCGGGCGATGATCAGCCGTCACAGCTCAGCGGCGACCTGTTGCACGAAATCGTCCACAGTCCGACCCTGCGACCGTCAGTGTCGCAGGCCATTGCCGCGCAATTCGAGCAAAAGAGTTTGCGTCTGATCGCCGGATATCTCCCCACAGACGGCGATGATCTGGTGGAGTGGGTCAAAGAGCGTCTTCTGATCCCGGACAAAGAGTGGCGGGCGCTGATGGATCTGATTGCACAGGAGGCCGGCCGGAAGAGCGACGGTCTGCTGCAGGCAATTGCTCCCAGAGTGGCGCGTCTGAACCTTCCCGGGACCGGAGAAACACTTGTCGCCGCCCGCGAGATGCTGCCCGCGGTTTTGACGGCACTGCCGCATGCCGGCGACACCATCGCCGTCGAACCATTGCTACCGGATGGTGCCGGCGCAGACTTAGACATGACCAAAGGCGTTTCGGCAGATGCCGAGGCCGGCCCGGAGGCGTCTGAAGTGGATCTGGCGTGGCTGCTTGGCGAGTGGCTGCAATTTTACGGTCCCCAATCGGCGGAGTTTATCGCCGGCACGTTGGGACTTGAAACTGCCCGGGCGGTCATCTATCTGGACCAGCTGGCGGATGATCAGCGCTTGATTTTCGGGCCGCTGATTAAAAAAACGGCCGATGCCTTTTACTGCGACGCCCGCAACTTCGAGATGCTGTTGCGCCTGGAGCGCCGCGCCGCACAGCCGGTGGTGGCACCCCGGCCCTGCGAGGCGCTGGCCCCATTTCTGGCCCAAGTGCAGGGCCTGGTACCCGGCGCCGCCGACCGTCGGGAGCCGGTGGAGCGGTTGATGGATGTCAGCGAACAGATGAGCGGCTATTCACTGCCGGCACATTTGTGGGAAAGCGAGATTTTTCCGGCGCGCGTGCCGGCCTACGATCCGGCCTGGCTCGACTCGCTCATGCAGGCCACCGATCTGAAATGGCTGGGACGTCCCAACCGGCAGCTGATCTTCTGCTTTGAACCCGACCTGGATTTGCTGATGCCGCCCGCGCCGTCTGCGCAAAACCAGGATGATGCCGATAGGCAAGAGCCGCAAGCGATGCCGCAAACAGGCATGGGCCAACTGCTCGACTCTGCCGGTCGCTTCGATTTTTCCACGCTGCTAAAATTGAGCGGCCTGAATCCGGCAGACGCCAGCCGGCAATTGTGGGAAGGCGTCTGGCAAGGCGTTTACTCCAATGACGCGTTTGCCGTGGTCAGACAAGGCCTGGCCACAGGTTTCAAACCGCCGCAGATGGACACGCGCGCGCGGACAGGCGTCCGATCGAAGCGGCGAGCCGCGCGCGGCGCGTTTTCGCGCTGGAGAGCCGCGTTGCCCCAGGCCGGCAATTGGTTCAAGATCGTCTATCCGGAGCTTGCCGACGATCTGCTCTCCCAACAGGAACGGCTAAAAGACCGCATTCGGCTGCTCTTGAGCCGATACGGCATCCTGTTTCGCGAGCTGTTGATTCGCGAAATGCCCATGTTTCGCTGGGCCGCGTTGCTGCGCACCTTGCGTCTGATGGATCTTTCCGGCGAGATCCATTCCGGGTGTTTTTTCCAGGGTATCAGCGGCCTGCAGTTCATCGCGCCGGAATTGCTGTCGCTGTTGCAACATGAAGCCGACCCGCCGCCGATCTATTGGCTCAACGCCATCGACCCGGCCTCGATGTGCGGCCTGGGCTTGCAAGCGTTGCCTCACCGTCTGCCCCGCCGCATCGAATCCAACCATTTGGTCTATCGCGGCGCCGAACTGATCGCGACATCCCAGCGCAAAGGTCGGAAAATTCATTTCAGCATCACTCCGGACGATCCCGACATCAGCGCTTGCCTCGGTTTTTTGCACCATTTGCTCAACCGCCGCTTCCAGCCACGACGTCACCTCACCGTGGAAACCATCAATGACCAACCGGCCACCCAAAGCGCCTACCTTCCGGTGTTTGTGAACGCTTTTGATGTGGTGCGTGACCCTGAATCGATAACGCTGTACAGCCGCATTCAATGAAACCACTTCTATCGGCCCTTGCCCAACCAGTGGTCGATCTTGGTGGCCATCAGTTCAGGATCAATCGGTTTGGAGATGTAATCGTCCATTCCGGCTGCAAGAAATTTTTTTCGATCTCCGGACATGGCATGCGCCGTCATGGCGATGATGGGTATCCTCGTCTGTAAGCGATGGCCGGCGGTCTGTTCGATCAGCGCGTCGGCAGTGGGGATTGATGTTTTGCGCTCGGGCGTCTTCCGGCCGCCGGGCAGCGCACCCGTATCGATGTGCATGTACTCCAACTCCCGGCTGCGAATGGAACGTGTGGCTTCCATGCCGTCCATCTCCGGCATCTGAACATCCATGAGGATCAGATCGTAATGCCGACGGGCCAGCGCATCGAGTACGGAGCGACCACTGGATACAGCATCTACGGTATAGCCCAGCTTTTCCAGAATGTGGCGCGCCAATTTCCGGTTGATGGGATTGTCCTCGGCCAGAAGGATCCTGCCCCGCAAAATTCCTTCCGCGCCTGCAGGCGCTTGCGGGGCCGGTTCAGTTTCATCGCCCGGTGAGGATTCTCTCTTGAGGGGGGATAGGGCCGAACGCAAGGAATCCCTGAGATCAGACCATTTGATGGGTTTGTATCCAATGGCGTCGAACCCGGCTTCCAGTGCGATGCCCTTAGCCTTGCCTCGGCCCCGACCCATCAGCATCGCCTTGGGTGTGGCCGGCAGTTTGGGCAGGGTCCTGATGGCCCGGAGCAGCTCTGCACCATCCATTGACGGCATGTCGGCATCGATAATCACCAGATCGATGGGGCGTTGGGTATGGGCGGCCCGAACGATCGACGCAAGGGCTTCAGATCCATTTGCAGCCAGTCTCACATGACAACCGTATGTCTTGAGGTAGGCTGTGAGAATCTCACGGCTGGCGGTACTGTTGTTCACGACGAGAATGTTTTTGTTTTCAAGACTGCGATCGGGCCCGCCCGGGTCCGCTTGATCGTGGACCGCTTCCGGACTGTCCAGTCGCGCTGTAAACCAGAATCTGGAACCTTGCTCCGGCCGGCGCTCCACACCGATCCGCCCGCCCATCAAATCCACGAGTTTTTTGCAAATGGCCAGGCCCAGACCGGTTCCACCGAATTTGCGGGTGGTGGAGCTGTCCCCCTGTGAGAACGGCTTGAAAAGCTGCTGTGATAAAGACGCCGGAACGCCGATGCCGGTGTCGGTTACCGTAAAATGCATCTCGACATCGGTCGGCGATTGGTCTTTGATCGTTGCCCGGATGTTTACTTCACCGTCCGAGGTGAATTTCAAGGCGTTTGCGGCCAGGTTCAGTAACACTTGACGCAGACGCCACGGGTCGCCGATGAGCTGTTTCGGGGTTCGGGGTTCTACAAAACATGTGATGTCGAGACCTTTCTCCAAGGCCTGAAGGTCCAGCATTTCCGTCAGATCTTCCATCAGTTTTCGAAGATCGAAACCAATATGTTCA
>JASFGJ010000071.1:0-11300 GCA_050123815.1 Desulfobacteraceae bacterium | reverse complement strand
CAACGGCATCTTTAATATCGATCTGGGTCTCAATTTCCGCATAATAGACTTGGAAGCCAGCCTTTCCGGAGAAGAGGCAGTGACCTCTACCATCGTCGAGGAGAGCGTCAGCGAAACCGTGCCGGTGCCCATGCTCTATGTCGCCTTTCAAATTGAACCGATTGATGAACTCGCCATCGCTGTGGAAGGCCGTGGCCTCAGCATTGGTGACAATAAACTATACAGTGTCATCGGACGGATTCGCTACCAGTTCGCGGGACCGGTTTTTGCCGCAGCAGGCTACCGATTAGACACACTTGAGATCGACGAGGAGGATATCCTGGTCGATATCGATTTTAACGGCCCTTTTGTCGAAATTGGACTGATTTTTTGATGTGACACGAAGTGGTTTTGAAACCATTTTTATACAAATTAATTGGAAGAACCGGCGGGACGGCATTCCGCCGGTTTTTTTATAAAGGCGAATGCCGGATCAAACAGCAATTCTCGGTGAATGCGATTCATTACAATTATTAAGGCTTTTCCAAGAGTCGCAATATAAAAAATTGCGGTATGCAGGCGCTGTGGGTGGGGCGTCTGGCCGCGACATGGCCTTCTATTGGTTTTGTTGTCGCGGCGAGACGCCGCTCCCACACTAAATCATGATTGCCGAGAACTGCTGCTGATCAAAGGAGGCGCTTGACTTGCAAGCCTCAAATATTTAGATTGATCGGTATTTGAGAATATGCTCAGAAAGAGAGGATAATGGCACGACCTCAGAAAAATCGAATTGTGGGACACGATCCGGATGTATGTTATTTCAAACCCCGCGGCGTACCACTTAAATATTTGGAAGAGGTCCGACTGACTGTTGATGAAATGGAGGCGCTGCGTCTGGCAGATTTAATGGGATTAAGTCATGAAGACGCTGGAAAGCGAATGGGGGTGTCGCGCGCCACTTTTGGGCGCATCGCACAGCGCGCCAGGCGCCGGGTGGCCGAAGCGCTCATCAACGGCATGGCGATTCGGGTGGCCGGGGGAAACTATCAGCTCCAACGTGGTGAGCGAAAGTTCAGGTGCTGCAAATGCCGGCATAAATGGCATGAACAAGAGTGCGGCGGCAGGCCGCAGCTCTGCCCGGCCTGCGGGCATGAGCAGTTGGATTGTTTAACACGCTAATTTGTGTGCATCCATTTACACCCTCTCCCTTGAGGGAGAGGGTCAGGGTGAGGGTGTAAGGCTTTGAAAGTACACCCCCTCACCCAGCCTATCCCCCTCAAGGGGGAGAGGAGAATGGTATTTATGGATGGGCACTATTTACTAAATTTAAGGGAGTTATCTAATGGCGCAGATTTACGATAGCATGGACTCAGCCAAACAGCAGGTCGACCCGAAAGCCGCCCTTGATGCGGCGGTAAAAATATCTCTTGGACAAATCAAACACAAACTCATCGTCATGAGTGGCAAAGGCGGTGTCGGAAAATCCAGTACGGCTGTTAATCTGAGCATGGCCTTGGCCCGTCTGGGTGCGAAAGTTGGGCTGGTGGATGTTGACTTGCATGGACCGGATGTACCGCGCATGCTCGGATTAACCGGGATGCCGGGTATGAATGCGGAAAATAAATTGATCCCGTTGGCTTACAATGAGAATCTGAGCGCGGTATCTGTGGAGTCTTTGACCGAGGGAAAGGATGATGCCATCATTTGGCGAGGTCCGGTCAAATATTCAGTGATCCAGCAATTTATCGGCCAAGTGGCTTGGGGGCCACTCGACTTTCTTATTATCGATGCACCGCCGGGCACGGGAGATGAGCCGTTAACCGTCGCGCAAACCATTCAAGAGGCTCAGGCCGTGATTGTCACGACCCCCCAGAAGGTTTCGCTCGCCGATGTACGCAAATCAATCAATTTCTGTAAAACGGTAAAAATGGAAATTTTCGGTTTAATTGAGAATATGAGCGGTCTGGTATGCCCGCACTGCAATTGTGACGTTGACCTGTTTGGGACCGGAGGCGGAGAGGAGACGGCTACTCGGATGGGGGTTTCATTTTTGGGACGCATTCCTTTCGATCCCGAAATGGTTTCATGCACCGATGCAGGCGCAGCCTATCTTGAAAAACATCCGGATTCGCCGGTTTCAAACGCATACCGCGAGATTGCAGAGAAATTGAAAGCTCTGATCCCGGCTTAGGGTTCGCGCAAAAATAAAGTTAGGTTAAGCCAGGATCCTAAACCTGGAGGCGACCATGAGCATGGAAATTCGGAAGTATCTGGCCAAGATGCCGCATTTTGCCATGCTGCCCGAAAAAGAGCTGGATCGTATGGCCGATAGCGCAGAAGAGCAAATGCTGGCCAAGGGAACCCGGCTGGCCGTTAAAAGCCAAACCAACATTGCCCACATCTACATCATCAAGCGCGGCCAATTCTCCCTATACGATGAAAAAAAGGGCCAGAATCAACTGGGCGGCTATATTAAAGCCGGAGAGGTTTTCGGAGGCATCACGCTGCTGATGAACGGCGGCATCTCTTTGCGCACGGTCCATGTCGATGCCGACACCCAGGCCTATCTGATCCCCAAGGCCGATTTTTTGGACCTTTGCACCCGGTATAAAGATTTTTTTGCCTATTTTATAGAGAATTTTAGCAAACATATCATCGACCCGGGCCTGCACACCATTATCTCGTCGAGGCAGGCAGCAATATTCCTGTCGGACCTGGCCCCGTTTTCTTTTCTGCCCGAAGAGATCATCGAGCAAGCCGCCGAAAAGCTCACCCTGGTTTCCTATCCCAAGGGCACCATTTTGTTTGTCCAGGGCCGAACCAGGGTCGGGCACCTTTACATCCTGCAACAGGGCGCGGCCAACCGTTACTTTGATCAGGATGGTGAAAAGACGATGCAAGATCTACTGGGGGCTGGGGACCTTTACGGCGGCATATCGATGTTGCTCAATGACGGCATCTCGGTACGAACCCTGGAAGTGACCGAAGAATCCTATTTTTACCTGTTGGACAAAAAGGATTTCATAGAGCTTTGCGAATCCTTTGAGGTGTTCAGTGAATTTTTCACCGACACCTTTGGAAAGCGCATGTTGGACCGATCCTACGCCGCAATCGTGGCCCGCAGCGCGGCGCCTCCCGATGAAGAGCTTCAGCTTTTCAATCAGCCGGTCAACCAGATCTGCAATCGCGCAACCGTGTTCGGCACGCCGGATATGAGCATCCGGCAGGTTGCCCAGCGCATGCAGCAGGAAAACAGCACCTATTTGATGATTCCTGCGACCGACTTGCAGGAGGCCGGCATAATAACTGAAAGTGACTTGACGCGCAAAGTCATCGCAACGGGGTACGATATCAACAAACCCGCTATCGAAGTCATGTCGTGCCCACTGCAAGCGGTCGGTGAACATGCCATGGTCATCGAAGCTCTCATGGAAATGATGCAAGGCGATATCAAGCACCTGGCTGTCACCGACTCTCAGAATCAGATCATCGGCGTGCTGTCCAACCGCGAACTGATCTCCGCACAGGGGCAGTCCCCCCTGTTCCTGTTGAGGGAAATTTCAAGAGCGGATTCGATCGAAGAGATCATCGAACAACACCATCGACTGCCCGGTATCGTCAAGGGTCTGATCAGCAGCGGGGCCACTGCCCGTAACATCAGCCGGATGATTACCACGGTCTCCGATGGTATCCTGAAAAAGGTGATGCAGTTCGTTCTGGCGGAGATGCCGCCGCCGCCGACCGATTTTGTATTTCTGGTTTTGGGCAGCGAGGGCAGGGGAGAGCAGACCCTCAAAACCGATCAGGACAATGCCATTATATTCGAGGATGTTTCCGATGCCGAGTTGCCTGACGTCAGCGCCTATTTCATGGAGTTCGGTCAAAAGGCGTGCGCCCTGTTGGACAAAGCCGGATATGCCTATTGCGAAGGCGACGTCATGGCCCAGAACCCGCAGTGGTGCCAGCCGCTTAGCGTTTGGATGAAGTATTTCCTGAAATGGATCCACGCCGCTGAACCCGAGGATCTGCTTCAGGCCAGTATATTTTTCGATTTCCGCGGGGGATATGGTGATATGCAGCTGGTGGAGTCTTTGAGGGATCATCTTCACGGCGCCATTCGCGGCTGGACCGGATTTTTGCGGCATATGACCGAAAATGCCATGTATTTCAAACCGCCGTTGGGCTTTTTCGGAAACTTTGTCGTGGAATCCAAAGGCAAGCATCGCGATTCGTTTGATATCAAAAGCGCCATGATGCCCATCGTTGATTTCGCACGTGTTTATGCCATCAAAAACGGTGTCTCGGAAACAAATACCCTCGACCGTCTTAACCAGTTGCGTGAAAAGGGCGTTTTGAGCCAGCAGGAGTTTGAAGAGATCGAAAAGGCTTACAGTTTCCTGCTGCAACTGCGCTTTACGCGTCAAGTCACGGCATTTGCCGATAAAAATGCGAAGCCGGACAACTTTATCAATCCCAAACGTCTGACACGCATTGAGCAGACCACCTTAAAGGAGATCTTCAAACGCGTCGAAAAGTTGCAGGCCAAGATGGGATTTGATTTTATTGGTATGACTTAGGGAGTATAAGGTTTCGCCAGCTCCCTTCCGATCGTCAACGCCTGCCGATTCATGTCCAGAAAGCTTGGGGGGATGCGGTTCTGCAGGGTGTTGATAATCGATTCAGGCTTGACCAGCTGGGTCAACTCGATCACGGCCCCCAGCATGCAGATGTTCAACACAATCGGTTTGCCGATCTTTTCCATAATGGTTTCATACAAGGGAAGCTCGATTTGGATGGCGTCCACTTTACGCGATGTTTCCACCCATCGCGGGTCGGTGATCAATAGGCCGCCGGGCCGGATAATGTGATGAAATTTGTTGTAGGCGGTCTGCGTCAGACAGATCAATCCATTGGGTTGAATAACCTTGGGAAAGTTGATCTGTTTATTCCATATAATCACGTCCGAGCGTGTGGCGCCACCCCTGGCAGCGGCTCCATAGGATTGAGACTGGACCGCCGTTAGGTTTTCATGCACCACGGCGGCTTCCGCCAAAATGATTGCGGCGGTAATGACGCCTTGCCCTCCGGAACCGGAAAATACCAGACGATATCGTTCCATCAGTCCTTTTAACCTTTCTATTGATTCACTGTCAAATCGTTGAATTGTCGAATAGAAAATGGTGAAAGGTATCCTGTCATTTGGATGGTGTATCCGATTATTAAATCAGACAGCGAATCCTTTTACTATTTGACCACTTGACCATTTAACGATTTAACGACGTCCCATTGCTCGTTCGATGATTTTATCGTATTCGGCACAATATTCGGGCAGCTCTTTTTGGAGAATGATGCCGCGCTCCATCAACGTCGGATCGGCTTCCAGTTTCTTCGAACCCACCGGTACGGTGTTCTCTTTAAACCACCGCATCATGTCGGCGGCGCTGCCCAATTTATTTTTGCGCCCGAAATATGTGGGGCACTGGCTCAAGATTTCTACTACTGAAAAACCATCGTGAACAATTGCCTGGCGGATGATGTCCGCCATCTGCTGGACATGATAGGTTGTCGTACGAGCCACGAAACTGGCGCCTGCAGCCTTTGCCAACTCCACGACGTCAAAGGCTTGGTCGATATTGTAGTACGGGGCCGTGGTAGCCAGCGTCCCTTGTCCCGAGAGGGGGGAGTACTGTCCGCCTGTCATGCCGTATATCCGGTTGTTCATAACGATTGCCGTTAAGTCAATGTTTCGGCGGGCGGCATGAATGAAATGGTTGCCGCCGATGGAAAGTGCATCGCCATCGCCCATGGGAACGATAACGTTCAGTTCCGGTTTGCTCAACTTTACACCGGTGGCGAAGGCAATGGCTCGGCCGTGAATGGTGTGCAGACTGTGGAAATCCACATACCCCGATATGCGTGATGAACATCCGATACCGGACGTCATCACGATTTCATTGCGGCTCATGCCGAGCTTTTCGACGGCTCGGATCAAACCATTGAGCACGATGCCGTGGCCGCAGCCCGGGCACCACATGTGCGGGAAAAAGCGTTCGCGCAGATAATCTTTTAATGCCATCGCTCTAAACCCCCCTTCCCGTCAAGATGCGAAGTGTCTTCTTGATGTCCGCATCTGTAATAAGCTCACCGTCGATGCGGTTGATCAGAAAGACGCGTGTTGGATCGTCCACAGCCATTTTTACGGCCTGCATCAACTGTCCCATGTTCATTTCCACCACTCCAATGAATTTTGCTCTTTCCGTGTAGTCTCTTACCACATCTCGGGGAAAGGGCCACAACGTCTGCAACTCCAGCAGACCGATACGCTGCCCCCGGTTGCGTAAATGCTCGACGGCATGCAGCGTCGAACGTGCGGATGATCCGTAGGAAATCAATACATAATCCGAATCATCGCAATAATAGTTTTTAAAGCGGGACATCAGTTTGGCATTGTTCTCGATTTTGTCAACCAGATGGCGCAGCAGTCCATGGACCACCTCGGGCTTGTCCGACGGAAAGCCCCACATGTCGTGGTACAGGCCGGTAACATTGTAACGATGCACACCGCCGAAATCACTCATGGGCAGCCGTCCGTCCTCCCGTGGCAGGTAGGGGTGGTAGTCAATGCCTTCTTTGACGTCGGTGCGCAGACGGTCTACCAGTGGAATCTCTCCCGGCCCCGGGATGACCAGCCGCTCGCGCATATGCCCCACCACCTCGTCAAATAACAGAATCACCGGAGTGCGATAGGTCTCGGCGATATTGAAGGCGTCTACCGTGATTTCGAACACATCCTGGTGATTGGAAGCCGTTAAGGTGACAATGGCATGGTCGCCATGGGTGCCCCAACGAGCCTGATTTACATCCCCTTGGCTGACGTGGGTGGGGTTGCCGGTGGATGGACCACCTCGCTGGACATTGACAATGACACATGGGATTTCGGCCATTACGGCGTATCCCAATGCCTCCTGCATCAACGAAAATCCGGGGCCGCTGGTGGCCGTCATGACCTTGTGGCCGGTCAGTGAGGCCCCAATGATGGCGCAGATCGAGGCAATTTCATCTTCCATCTGGATGAATTTTCCACCCACTTTGGGCAGTCGGACCGATAAAAGTTCTGCGATTTCGGTAGAAGGGGTTATGGGATATCCCGCGTAAAAATCGAGACCCGCATATAAGGCCCCGTATACACACGCTTCATTGCCCTGAACAAATTTTACGCTGCCGTCCATATTAATCTAATCGTCGCCTTTGGTTTTAAGGTCTTGCGTGATGACTTCGATAGCCAGATCGGGGCAGCGCAACTCACACAGGCGGCAGGCAATGCACTGCTCCTTGCGTGCCGCTACAGCCTTTTCCTTCCCGTCCAGTTCCAAAACATCCTTGGGGCAAAAGGCGACACAAATACCACACCCTTTGCACCAATCGCGGTCAATGCGGTGCTCTTTTAATTGCTTTTTTGCAGTCATGGATTCGAACGCTCCTAAGATTAACCCTATTGTTTTTTCAGCAGTTTGACAAGCTCCGGCAGACGTTTTTGAGCAGACCAGATCTTCATGGCCTTTTTGACATCGTCCGCCGGAAAGCCCGCCACGATCCGGCCGGGCTCGATATCCCCGGTAACACCGCTGCCGCCCCCGATCATGGCGCCGTCGCCAACGTTGACATGATCTCTTATATGGGAAGCGCCGCCGATAACCACGCCGTTTCCCAGTGTAACCGTGCCGGCCAGTCCTGATTGACCTGAGATAACGACGGCCTGGCCGAGTCTGCAATTGTGACCGATCTGGATCAGATTGTCGATTTTGGTGTGGTCGCCGATGGACGTTGCGCTGAATTTGCCGCGGTCTACACAGGTTCCCGATCCGAGTTCAACCCAGTTGCCGATGACGACGGTGCCGATTTGGGGGATTTTTACCATGCCTTTGCCGTCGGGAGACGGGCGGTATCCGAATCCGTCCGTCCCAATACTGACGTTGGCGTGTAAAATACAGTGGTCGCCCACTTTGCAGCGTTCGCGAATCACCGTGCCTGACCAGATGACGGTATGGCTGCCGATGTGGGAATCGTCCAGTATGGTGACGTTGGGATAGAGCGTTGTGTTGGCTCCCACCTCAACGCGCGGGCCAATATAGCATCCGGCGCCGATGGCCGCACCTTCGCCGATTTTAGCGGTCGTGTCTACCACTGCCGTCGGATGGATGCCGGGCTCGCAGGTTGGCAGGGCGGGCTCGAATTGCTCCAGCACCTTGCCCATGGCCAGATCCGCATTGGGAACGCGGATCAATGCTCGCCCGGGTCCCGGTTCGATCTTGAAGCTGTCATTGACGATCGCTGCAGCGGCGTTTGAGCTCTTCCAAAGCCGAAGATACTTCTTTTCCCCAATAAAGGTCAGCTGGTGCGGCTGCGCCTCAGAAATCTCTTCCAGACCGGTAATCGTGATATGAGGTTCACCTTCAAGCGTGCCATCCACCAACTGATTGATTTCTTCAATTTTCCACTTTTTCATCTCGTCTCCCGATGCAATAGATTCAGAGGTTTTGAAACCACTTTTATTACTCCGGCAATAAAATACAACACCTATTGTCATTCCGGCGAACGCCGGAATCCAGGCGTACACTGGATACCGGATCAAGTCCGGCATGACGACAATGTTCCTTTAAATTGCCGGGTTAATAATAATAGAAATTTTTCCATCTTTTTGGATTTAGCTTTTCTTTGGTTGCATTGACCCCACCGTTGCAAAAGTCGGAGGGCTTCAGAGCCCCCGGACGGCGGGATCTCCACCTCGCAACGACTCCCGCCAAAGACCAGCGGGATAAAAAGGCGCCAAGGGCGCAGCCGTCGTAAACCTACTGCAAACCCTTGGCAACGCCGGTCGAAGATCCCGTGAGCAGCGGGGATCTGGAGTCCTCCGGCTTTTGCAACGTTGGGGTTGAGCATACAGCTCGGGTGTAGTAAGGGGCGCTGCAATCCTGCCAGCCGACAAAGCCCAGCTCCATGTCGACATAATAGGCGGCCACGAACGAGCGACGGTCGATGCTCCATATCCATCGCTGGTGTTGATCGAATTGTGGAGCGATGCATAAGTCGATTGCGCTGTGCTTCGGGCGCAACAATGTGATCAGTTCGTTGATGGTCGGCAAGCGCCAGTCGGACCGGTCGGCGAAGCGCCGGCGATTCAGATCCCCGACATACGTTTCAGCGTGTTGCCGCGTGCCGGGATAACGGCTGCCGGCTTGCTGCCATATCAGACCGGTGGCATGGTCTGCAATGGTGCCATCGTTGCGAATCTCAAATTTGTTCCGGGTATAGGACTGCGGTCGCCAGAGACGATCGACCCGGAATCGACGGGCTGCCTCCGAGGGACGAAGTTTCAGTGGGGTGTTGCGTATCGGCGGCGGCATTCGGTCAAGGGGCGATTCGAGCGGTGGGTCAGATGGCAGCTGGCAGCTTTTATCCTTGTGGGCCTTCCAATGGATCTCCAACTCATGCAGCGCGGAGAGCATCTCATCGGCGCCGGCAAACCGTGCTTCAGGCCTGGGTTCGATCGCCCGACGAATCAACGCGTCCCATTTGTCATTCAGATCCGGATTCCACAAGCCGCACGGTTGATACCCGGGTTTGCGGCCTTCGACAGCCGGCAGGCGTCCGGTCAGCATCCGGTATAGCATGACGCCCACTGGGTAGATGTCGGCTCTTTCGTCGCAGCAGTCTGGATCGATTGCCTGCTCCGGCGCCGCATAGTAAGGCGAACCCACATTGAGGTTTTTCGGGCCGTAATACGCCTCCCCGCGGAGTTTGGAGAGGCCGAAATCGCAGATTTTTACGATGTCGTGGGCGGTCACCAGTAAATTATATGGTTTGATATCGCGATGCGTTATGCCTGCATCGTGCAAGCATGCCAAGCCTTCAAGCGTCTGGCGGACATAATCCATCGCCTTATCCGGATTCAAGATACGCGACGGCGATTCCACGCGATACGACTCTCCTATCATGTTCCCCAAATTGTTGGGAAAAAAATCCATGACAAAAAATGGGTTGCCCTGCTCTTGATCAAAATCGTGGATTGCCACGATATTGGGATGCTGCAGCCGGGCGATGGTCACCGCCTCGGACGTAAACAATGCGCGCAGCGGTTCCAAGCCCATGAGTTGGACCACCAGCGGATCAGGATCAAAGTGCTTGAGCGCCGCAATTTTTCCGATAGTGGGCAGCTCCACTTTGAATACTCTTCCCATTCCGCCATATCCCAGTATGCCGCGCACAATATATCGACCGATTTTTTTCATAAGGAATTCTTTGGCTTAGAAATAGCTTGGATCACGGCGGTGGTGCATCACCAGAGCCGCCTGGCATGGGCTTCGGGCATGCCTGCCGCTTTAATTTTTTCTGCTGTTCTGGCGATGTCGTATGCCACAAACCGTACATCGACCCGTTCCCGCTCCGGTTCGACAATCAAGTATTTCGCCTGATTGTTGCCGTCTCTTGGTTGTCCCACGCTGCCGACGTTGATGATATAGCGAAACGCCGGATCCAATTGGCGAAGGCCTTGGCCCAAAGGCCAGCGCTCCACCTGGCGGCCGTCGAACTGGATGATTTCAAGGTCATGCGTGTGACCCACAAAGCAGATTCTTTCAGCCATGCTGTTAAAGGTCTTGATCAGCTGGAATGGCGCTTTTTGAAACAAATAGGTGCGTGCAGATTCCGGCGGGTAACCATGGACATAGCGATGGTCGCCGATGACCCGGCTTGAAGGCAGGTGCTTCAGGTATTCAAGCGATTCCCGGCTGAGCATGGCCATGCTTTTTTCAAGAGAACTCCGAGCCAATGGGTTGAACCAGTCCAGGTGATTCTTCTTGAACGTCGCCAGTTCGTGGTTGCCGATGATGGTAGGGATCTGCCTGCGGCGGATTTCGGAGACCACTTGCTCCGGCTCCGGACCATAACCGATGCAGTCTCCTAAGCATATGATGTCATCTACGGCGCTGGCTTCGATATCTTTGAACACCATTTCCAGCGCCGCCATATTTCCATGGATGTCCGAGATGATCGCTCGTTTCATTAAATCCGTCTCGCAGAATCAGGCCAATGCAAATCATCGGCCTGTTGCGTGCTTGTCCTTACCCCAATCGGTAAAGGTACCACTCGATCAATTGGGGACCAAAAAAGATATAACAAACGGCCCCAATAGCCAAAAATGGCCCGAACGGAATAGCCAATTTCATTCCCTTGCGGGCTCTCACCATTATCACGAGCCCGACAAGGGTCCCGGTCAATGATGACGCCATGATGGTAAACAACACGCCTTTCCAACCCAGAAA
>JASFGJ010000070.1:0-11327 GCA_050123815.1 Desulfobacteraceae bacterium | reverse complement strand
CGGCTTTTCGGCTCATATTACAGTCGTAAGCCCTGCAACATTTAGAAACAGCACCATCAAATCAGGTTCTGCGCCGAATCCTATCAAGTTCTCCCAACCCCAATGAAAAAATGGCATGTTTATTGCCAAAAACCTTTATTTTAACAAAACTGCGCTCTATGCGTGGTCTGTGCAAGAGTAAACGTCAGACGGCACGTCTGAGTTTACATTTTATCCCCGTGCAAAGCGCGCGGTTTCACCAAAAACAATGGAAAAACGATGACATCCAAACAGACAGTGATCGGGGCAAGTGTCGGCAAATCCCTCGAGCACCAGTCATCCAAAAGCAGACGGAACCCGGACAGCGCTCGAAATCCGGAGCGCCCTTTGATTGGCAAATCCGAAAAAATGAAACATCTGCTGGCCATGGCGCGACGTATGGCCGAAAGCAGTGCGACCGTCTTGATCCAGGGCGAAAGCGGCTGTGGCAAAGAACTGCTGGCACGTTACGTTCACCGTCACAGCGAGCGCTGCCGTCAAGCGTTTGTGGCGTTGAACTGTGCGGCGCTGCCGGAACATCTGATCGAGAGCGAGCTGTTCGGTTACAAACGAGGGGCGTTTACGGGCGCTCAAAAAAGCCGTCGCGGCAAATTCGAACTGGCCGACAGAGGGACCTTGCTTCTGGATGAAATCAGTGAAATGCAGCTGCCGCTTCAGGCAAAACTGCTGCGGGTGCTTCAAGAAAAGGAGATCGACCCGATCGGCGGCGGCATGCCGATCCCCATCGATGTCAGGTGCATCGCCACCACCAATCGCGATTTGAAGCAGATGATGGCTGAAGGGAAATTTCGGGAAGACCTCTACTACCGGCTGTGCGTCATGCCGCTTCGGATCCCTGCATTAAGAGAACGCCCCGAAGACATCCCCGAATTGGCGGCCTTTTTCATCAAGAAATTTTGCCCGGATAACCGCAGGCCGATTCCACAATTCGACCGGGACGCAATGGACAAAATGATCCAATGGCCATGGCCGGGCAATGTTCGGGAACTGGAAAATGCAGTGCAGCGCGGGCTGCTGCTGTGCGACACCTCGGTCATCGATGTCGAGGCGTTGCTGCTCGAGCAAGACAACGATGTGGATATCGGGAAGCACTCCTCCCAACTGGTTGGAATGACCGTAAAGGATCTGGAGAGAAAATTGATCGGGCAAACCCTGCTGCATGTCAACCAGAACAGAACCCACGCAGCCAAAATGCTGGGCATCAGCATTCGAACCCTGCGCAACAAGCTCCGAGAATATAAAGAGCAGCCGGAGGCGGCCTTCGCCGCAGAGGGCAAATAACTCCGTAATTAATAGGTAGGTCTTGCCGGGTGCGTCGATCATTTGACTCTACGTTGCCGCGTGTCACTGGGCCACAATCCTTAAAAATATCAATAAAACAATGAGTTATTATTTCAGTGGAAGTAAATGAGTAAGCTGGTATGCAAATTGCTGTTATGAACCCAGACGATACGGAGTGTTTGCAATGGACAATAATTTACTATTCGATCAGACTCTCACAACGGCTGCCAAGGCCCTAAATCTCAGGGCCAGGCGTCACGAGCTGATCATTTCAAATCTGGCCAATGCCGATACGCCTGGTTACAAGGCGTTTGATCTGGAAATGAAAGAAGCGATCGCCGCTCAAACCGGTGAGGGCCCAAAGGCACCCCTGGCCCAAACCCATCCGGTGCATATCCCCGTTGGTCCCCCCCGCAATGATCATCTGCGGCAGTATCTTGTCCGCAATGGCGATCCCAACAACATGCGTGGTGATGGCAACACCGTAAACATGGAACGGGAAATGGCCAATCTGGCTGAGAACCAGCTGATGTATAAAGCATCGGCGCAAATCGTATCCAAAAAATTTCAATCGCTGAAGTCCGTTATACAAGGAGGCAAAGGTTAAACATGAACTTTCTTGATTCCCTAAGAACCAGTGCTACCGGTCTCAGCGCACAACGATTGCGCATGAATTTAATTTCCAGCAACCTGGCCAATGTCAACACCACCCGCACCAAAGAGGGCAAGGCCTATCAGCGCAAAGACGCCGTCTTTGCCGCTGAACAGCCGGCTGATTTCGGCAGTACACTCGCTCAGCGGATGGCCGAAGGTGCCGGTGGGGTGGAAGTGGTGGATATCCGGGAGGATAATCGGCCCCCTATTTTAAAATACGATCCCAATCATCCGGATGCCGATGCAAAAGGATTTGTCTCCCTGCCGAATATTAATGTCGTGGAAGAGATGGTGAATATGATCTCCGCCACGAGAAGTTACGAAGCCAATGTGACGGCTGTCAAAGCCACCAAGGATATGGCGGCCGAAGCGTTGGAGATTGGACGGTAATCATGGCGGATTTTGGTATTGGATCGATTGGGCCGAATGAGCTCCAGACAAAGACGCAGACCGGCAGCAAATCGGCGCCAACCAGCGGCCAAGTCTCTTTCGGCCAGTGGTTGCACCAGTCGCTGGGAAAAGTCAACCAATTGCAGCAGCAGGCCGGCACCGCAGCGCTGAAGCTCACAACAGGTGAAAACAAAGACATCCACGGCACCATGATTGCGATGCAGAAAGCGGGTATTGCGACCAGCTTGATGATCGAGGTCCGCAATAAACTTATTTCCGCCTACGATGAGATTAAACGCATGCAATTCTAAACGGGTCTAATATATGGATAAATCGTTTTCGGATATCGCCAATCAGTTAAAGTCCATCTTTAAAACCATGTCGGCCGGCAAATTGATCAGCCTGATGCTGCTGACCGGCGCGACGGTCTGGGGTGTGATCGCTCTGGTCCAGTGGTCCGGCAAACCGGATTTCATGCCGCTTTACTCCCACTTGTCAGCGGAAGATGCCGGAGAGGTTGTCGGTCGTTTGCGGGAGCAGAAGATTCCTTTTCAGCTCTCCCATAATGGTGGTACCGTGCTCATCCCCAAAAGCCGGATCTATGAGATGCGTCTTGAGATGGCTGCACAAGGATTGCCGCGCGGCAGTTCGGTCGGTTTCGAGGTGTTTGACAATACCAAATTGGGCATGACCGAATTTGTGCAAAACATCAATTACCAGCGGGCCCTGCAGGGCGAATTGAGCCGCACCATCAATGGGCTCGCCGAGGTGGAAAGCTCCCGCGTCCATGTCGTCATGTCGCCGCGTTCCCTGTTTATCGAGCAGGAGGAGCCGGCGACGGCTTCGGTGATTCTCAAACTGAACCACGGCCGCTATCTGTCCAACTCCCAGATACAGGGCATTGTTCACCTGGTGTCGTCAAGCGTGCCGAGGCTGCTGCCGGAGCATGTGACCATCGTCGATCAAAACGGAAAGCTGCTCGCAGGCCAGGAAGATGAAATGTCCGCCACGAAATTGAGCATGGATCATCTGGAGTTCCAGCAGCGCAAAGAGCGCCTGCTGGAAAAACGCGTTTTGACCATGCTGGAACAGGTCGTTGGCAAGGGCAACGCCATCGTGCGCGTGGCCTGCACATTGGACTTTATGCAGCAGGAGTTGACCGAGGAAAAATACTACCCCGACAACCAGGTCGTTCGGAGCGAGCAGCTGTCCCAGGAGCTGTCATCGAAGGCGGACGCCGGCCCCATGGGCGTGCCCGGTATGGCAAGCAATATCAATCCGTCCGGAGCGTCGGAGGCACAAACGTCGAGCCCGGCATCCTTTAAACGGCAGGACAATACACGCAACTATGAAATCGGTAAACGGGTCAGCCGTCAGATCATGCCGGTCGGAAACCTGGAGAATCTTTCGGTGGCGGTAATCGTCGACGGCAAGTATGAAACCGTTACCGTCGGCAAGGGCGATAAACAAAAGACAAAGACAAATTATCTGCCCCGCAGCAACGAGGAGATGCAGCAGCTCGAAAACATTGTCAAACGAGCGGTCAACTTCGATGAGGCCCGCGGTGACAAGGTAGAGCTCGAAAATATCGCGTTCAATGCCGACCCTGTCGAAACCATGCCCGAAGCCGCAGGCGCCGGAAAAATCTTGCAGCTGGTCAAGCCGTTTATGAGCTATCTGAAGTATATCGCCGCAGCGATATTTGTCCTGTTCACCTTCATGTTCGTTGTCAAACCGCTGATGCGGTGGCTGACCGACACCTCATGGGAAGATGTCGATCTGCTGGAGCATCTACCCAAAACCATTGCGGAAATTGAACAACAATATCGCGGGCAGGATGCGCAGAACGCGCCGCTGATCAACCAGGCGGCGCAGCACATCGCCAACAATCAGGCCGACACGACGATGTTGATGCAGAAATGGTTGAAAGAGACTTAGTATGAATCATCTGACCGGTTCAGTAAAAGTTGCCATTTTGACCAAGGCCATTGGAATGACGGCTGCGCAACCGATCTTGGAAAGCTTGAGCGATGAAGAGCGCAACTTGGTCTTCAGGCTGCAGTCCAAACTCGATGCCATACCACCAGAGCTGGCAGAAAACGTTGCCCGTGAATTTTTACAAAGCACCGGCGCACTCATGGCACTCGAGCAAGACGAACAAAAAGGCAACGCGGCTGCCAAGAAAGCAGAGGAGAGCGCATCGGAAAAAGTCAGCCCTCAGTTGACCCATCTGACAGCGATACAAGACATCGAACCCGCTCAGTTGTTTCAACTGATCAAGGACGAACATCCGCAAACCATCGCTGTAATTTTAGTCAACTTACCACCGGATATTTCCAGTGATATTCTCAGCAAAATGCCGGAAGAACTCAAATCGGATGTGGCTTTTCGAATCGCCAATCTCGATAAAGTGCTTTCCGGGATGGTGGATGAGATGGATCGAGTTTTTGAAGAAATTCTTAAAAACAAAGACCACTCCGCCACTCAGGAAGCAGGCGGTGTTGGACGACTGGCGGAAATTCTCAATCAGATTGACGGAGGCTCCGCTGAGCAGATTATCGACGATATCGAGGAGAACGACCCAGACCTTGCAGACCAGATCAAACAGATGATGTTTGTATTTGAAGACCTCGTGCTGGTCGATGACAAGGGACTGCAAAAAGTGCTTCGCAGCGTTGAATCGCAAGAGCTTGCCATTGCCTTGAAAGCGGCATCCGAAGAGGTCAAACAAAAGATTTTCAAAAATATGTCTGAGAGAGCTGCCGACATCCTGAAAGAGGAAATGGAAGTCAGCGGCGCCGTCCGCATGAAAGATGTCACCGATGCGCAGCAGAAGATTACGCGTATCGTACAAGATATGGAACGCAAAGGCGATCTCATCATCAGCGGACGCGGCGGTGAGGAGTTTATCGGCTGATGAAACCCAAAGAAACATTCAATACCTATCGATTTCCCACGATTGACATGGAATCCGTCGATTCCGACCTGTCCGACAACCAGGCCGCCGGCGAGGAGAATGATCTATTGGCATCGATCGAGTCGCAAGCGTATCAGGCAGGATATGCCGAGGCCAAAGAACAGACATTGATCGATGAAAAAAGTCGGCAGCAACCAATTGAAGCGCTATTGAGCGAATCCAGACGCGTATTGAATGACCACATGCACAACATTGCGCATCGCGTCGAAAACGATGTGATCCAGGGCGCTGTCGCGATGGCCAGGGCTATTCTTCGTCATGAAATCAATGAGCGACCCGATAATTCAATACGAATTATGCGCAATGCACTGCAAATGGCCCGTGGGCAGGAGTGCATCAAGATTAAGGCCAACCCGGTGGACGGGGAAACCGCGCGCAATTTGCTCCATGAGGAGATTCAGGACACCGATGCGGTGGACAAGGTCGAAGTCGTCGCAGACAAGAGCATCGATCCCGGCGGCTGCCTGATCGAAACCGATTTTGGAAACATCGATGCGCGGATCGAGCAACAACTGAACTCCGCAGCGTCACAACTTAAGAGCCAGATTATGACCGAAAGCAAAATGGAAGTAGAGGGGACGTACAATATTCCGAAATTCGATCATTTTCATCACACGATTTCCGGATTGCATCCGATCAACGCCTGCGGTCACGTGACCAAAGTTGTGGGGCTCGTGGTAGAGGCCAATGGTCCTGTGATGCAGATGGGAAGTTTGTGCGATATCCATGGGGTGGAAGGTGAAGCGCCTGTTACGGCGGAAGTCCTTGGGTTCAGGGATCGCACGGTTTTGATGATGCCTCTGGAGGAGATACGTTCCATCGGACCCGGCAGTCGTGTCGTGGCCAGGCAGGAAAGAGCCTCCGTGGCGGCAGGGCCGCAACTGCTGGGTCGGGTTATTGACGGTCTTGGCAATCCGATCGACGGTGCCGGGCCGCTGTTTAGCAAAATGCAATACCCCATCTATGCGCAGCCCGTTAATCCGCTGCTTCGGCAGCGGATCCGAACGCCTTTGGATTTGGGTATCCGTGCCATAAACGGATTGTTGACGGTGGGGTGCGGTCAACGCATGGGCATCTTTGCCGGTTCGGGTGTCGGCAAAAGCGTCCTGATGGGCATGATCGCCCGCAAGAGCCAGGCCGATGTCAATGTGATCGCTTTAATCGGTGAACGCGGACGCGAACTGAATGAATTCATCGATAAGGAGCTGGGGCAAGAGGGGCTGAAAAAATCGGTGGTGGTGGTGGCCACTTCCGACCATCTGCCGCTGGTCCGGGTGCGAGGCGCCTTTGTGGCGACGGCGTTGGCCGAATATTTTCGCGATGAGGGCATGCATGTCAATCTGATGATGGATTCGCTGACCCGTTTTGCCATGGCGCAGCGTGAAATCGGATTGGCACTGGGCGAGCCGCCGACGACAAAGGGGTATACCCCTTCGGTGTTTACTTTGTTGCCGAAACTGTTGGAAAGGGCGGGGACTTCGGACCATAAGGGTACCATCACCGGCCTGTACACCGTACTTGTGGAAGGCGACGACATGAACGAGCCGATCGCCGATGCGGCGCGCTCCATTTTAGACGGTCACGTCGTCCTGACACGGGAGCTTGCCGACAGGAATCACTACCCGGCGATCGATGTCTTGAAGAGTATCAGCCGCGTTATGGAAGATATCGCCAGCCTGCAACACAAGCACAATTGCGGGTCGTTGAAAGAACTGCTGGCGACCTATCGAAAGGCTGAGGACCTTATCAATATCGGCGCTTATGTATCGGGATCCAATCCGGCCATTGATCGCTCCATTGAAAAGATCGAGAGGATCAACGACTTTTTAAAACAAGATATTTCAGAAAGTGTCGGATTGGAACAAAGCCTACAGGAACTGGATCAGATCATCAACTCATAGCCCGGAGATTGGACCGGCGATGCGCTATCAATTTAAATTAGAGGCATTAAGGCAATACCGGCAATTCCAGGAAGATAAGCTGCAAAAGGAATTGGCCGAAGCATTGCGATTCAGGGACCATCTGGCCCGGATGCTTGATGATCAGCTTGCCATGCGAGATCGAACCGAATCGGATCTTGAGAGACTTCAAGCCGAATCGACAACCGGACCCAACATGACTGTCTACGAAAGCTACCTGAAATGCATCGGCAAACAAATCGAGCAGCAGCGGGTCAAGGTTGAACAAGCTGACAAATTATGCCTTGAACGGCGAACCGTATTGCTGGCTGCCGTCCAAAGGCGTAAAGCGCTCGATAAGCTGAAGGAAAAGGACTACGAAACCTATCTGGCTGATTTGAACCAAAAAGAGCAAAAATTTATTAACGAGATGGCAATCAATCGATTTGCCCTGAAACAAGGATAAGGCATTAGCATGCAAGCAGCACTGAAGTTTTTTGATTTTCCTTTAAATAGCGCTGGTGGGCAGGGTGCCAATAAAATTGGCATTAAATTGCCTGAACGGATATCGGATCAACTTTCCGGAGACGAGAACGGTTTCTTGGAAATAATGGCGGCCCTGACCAGGATTCCGCCTCAAGAACTCAATACCTCTTTGGCCCAGCTTGACTGGGTTCCAGTTGAAGACTCCGCCGGCGAATTTGCACCGCTGATCGATTTGACCGATCAAGCGAGCGCTAAAAGCGCCATCCTGCAAATGCTTCTGCATCGACAGGGAACCGATGCGCACTTTTCCCAGCTGCCTTCACAGGCACCTGTCGGACAGGCAGACATACCCGTCGACCCCGGGGAAAACACCCGCGTGATGGAAATGATCAACCCCACCATGGAGGCTGCCGTGGAACAACTGTCAGCAACGACAGATACGCAGCATCAGCAGGCGCAGAACGGCTCCCCTCGAGCAGTGCCCACTCAGGTGATGCCGCCGCATGGCACCCCTGAATCGATACTCACATCGGTGGTCTCCCGGGAGGCAAACGGGACGAACACCGTTGGACTCAATGAGGCTGCCGATCAAAAAACGATATTGACAGAGCATGAGAGTGTCAGGTTGGTACTGAGCGATCGCGCTTCGGAAACTGCCGGGCAGAGTGTGGGGCAATCTACGGGCAAGACCGACACTGCATTATTGCCTTCAGACCCGCAGCCCCTGCGTTCAAATACACTGAAGCAATGGCTCGGGAACCAGGCGTCTGACCGGGTAAAACCGTTATCGGGAGGAAGTCTTGGCCGTCAGGCGGTTTCGGACCAAACAAACAGTGCCGCGCAAACGTTCCCGGCGGAGCGTTCTGAGCACCCGATCCTGCAAGAGCGTATTGCGCAAAATGATCGATTTGTTTCAACGCTATCCGGCCGGCCGGCGGAACTTGCACAAAAAGTGTCGGCGGAGAACGTCGCCGTTGCCCATGAGGCAGGCCTGCAAAGCGGCGAACCGGGCAAACAGCAACCGCTCAATCGGGAAGTGCACATCAATGCCTCACCGGTAATGCGTGAAGAAGCCTTCACAGTGAAACCTGCCGCAGGCGTCGAGATGCAACTGAACAACAATGCGTCTCGCGAAGGCGCGCCGTCGTTTGATTCACAGCTGAGCACAACGGCACTGAAAAGCGTCGAAGCATCAAGCGCTGCAAATGAGACCATGCCCTTTAGTGATAAGGATACTCAGACCGATGTGATACGGCAGATCGTCCAACGCATGACCCTGAGGGGCGAGCGGCAGCAGTCTCAAATGGTCATTCGCCTGAAGCCGGATTTCCTGGGAAATGTTCGGCTGCAAGTGACGACGGAGGGGCAGCAGGTCGTGGTCCGAATGGATGCTGAATCTGCCATGGTCAAGGAGATCGTGGAACAGAACATGGCCCATCTGAAAGCGGAGCTCAGTCAGCACGGTCTCGAAATCCAAAAGTTCGAAGTGTTTGTCGGCAACGACAATGACGGGTGGCGCAGCGGTCAGCAACAGACCGCATTCCGGCAGGCATCCAAGCGCAGCGGACAGCCGTCCAACGGTGCGCAATCCGATGATGAGCCCTCTTCTGATTATTCAGGCGAATCCGATAAACATGGTTCAAACACCGGAACAAGCGGCACCAACGAGGTCGACTATTTTGTCTAGATCATCTTTAAAAATAAACCGCCTATCCGCTGTAGGCGACGCTTCCGAGGCTAAAGGAAGAATAAAGATAAAGAACTATCGCACACCGAAAGGAGGGCGCGCAAGATGAACATCATGGGATTGGATCAAGTCTCGTCAATGGGCGGGCAGGTCGAGGAATCCAAAGGTTCAATTCTCGGCAAAGATGATTTTCTCCATTTATTGGTGACACAACTTCAGAATCAGGATCCGCTGAATCCGGCAGACAGCACTGAGTTTACAGCCCAGTTGGCAACCTTCTCTTCACTGGAAGAGCTGCAAAACATCAACACCGCTCTGGAAGATATCGGAGCGTCTCAAACCGTTTTGACCAACAGTCAAGCCGTTGATTATATCGGTCAAACAATTACGGCCGTTGGGGATCAATTCACAATGATGAATGAAGCGGCCGACCCGCTCAACTTCAATCTCGATGGTGACGCGGCCGGTGTCTATATTAAAATTTACAACCAATATGGCGAATTTGTTCGTGATATCGAACTCGGGCCAATGTCTGCGGGGCAAAACAGCGCCACCTGGGACGGTCTCGATCAATACGGGCTGCAGGCTTCCGACGGTGTTTACAACTTTGAGGTCATGGCCGTTGATGAAGAAGGGGCAACGGTCGACGCCACGGCATTTACACAAGGCACTGTCACCGGTGTCGTCTATAAAAACGGATTGGCCTACTTGATTGCCGGTGACCAGGAGATTCCGCTGGGCAACGTCGTTGAGGTATTCGAACCGGAAGCCCCGGCCGAAGATGGCACGGATAGCATGTACACGGATAGCATGTACTAGGACAACATGGCTGCGTCCACACTGCGGATGCAACATCCAAACATATGAAAACAATAATGTTATATAGGTTAAAGAAGGGAGTCATATCATGATCGGATCACTTTATTCAGGTATTTCAGGTCTCCAGGCCAATACCAGCGCCATGTCGGTCATCGGCGACAACATCGCCAATGTCGACACTACGGGATTTAAGGTGTCCAGGGTTTCTTTTTCCAATGTCTTTAACGCATCGCTTGGGCAGTCGCGCATGCAAATCGGCCGCGGGGTCACCATGACCGGTACCAATGCCAACTGGAATTCGGGAACGCTGGAAACAACCACCAACGTGACCGATCTGGCCATCAACGGTCAGGGCATGTTTATCGTGCGCGATCCTGCCGATGGGGGGCAATACTACACCCGCGCCGGCCAGTTCGAATTCGACAGAGACAGTTATCTCGTCAGTCAGGATGGCCAGCGCGTGCAGGGATACAGCATCGATACTGCCGGCAATGTGGGGCCCATGGGCGAAATCATGCTGCCGGCCGGAATGAGCGTCCCGCAAGCCACCACCGATATTACCATGGGGGTCAACCTCGACGCCGGCGCGGCCGTGGCGGATACGTTCGATACCACCATGACCGTTTACGACTCATTGGGAAATCCCGTGGAACTGACCTTTAACTTCGAGCGCACGGCCGCCGGTTGGGATTACTATGTCGATTCCTCGACCGGCACTGTAACCGCTCCGATCGTAGGTGCGGAGTACTCTCTGGTATTTGATGCCGGCGGTGCGCTCGTGCCGGGAAGCTGCAATCCACCAAACGCCGATCCACCCATTGGTGTCGGCGGACTCGCGCCGGCCGATCCTTTGGCGATTACATGGACGATTCTGGATGCCGCCGGCGCAACCGATGGCAGCATCACCGGCTATGCCGCCACATCGGTCAAGACAGCCCAGACCCAGAATGGTTACCCCAGCGGCATGCTTCAGGGGATTTCGGTGGATGAAGACGGTATTTTCACCGGGCTCTATTCGAACGGCACCATGCTCTCGTTTGCGCAGGTCGCTTTGGCGGATTTTGCCAGCTACTCCGGGCTGGCCAAGCAGGGCAGC
>JASFGJ010000069.1:0-11339 GCA_050123815.1 Desulfobacteraceae bacterium | reverse complement strand
ATACAAACTGGCCAACAGCGGTGAACGGCCAACCTATTTGGCCGGACACAGCCTGGGAGAATACAATGCCTTGTTTGCCGCCGGCGTCTTTGATTTCGAGACCGGTTTACGGCTGGTAAAACGACGCGCCGAATTGATGGCCCAGGCCGAAGGCGGCGGCATGATGGCGGTTCTTGGTGCCGACCATCAAACCATCGAAAAGACGCTGGCTGAACACCGTCTGGCAGGCATCGATATTGCGGGTCTCAATGCACCGTCCCAGACCGTGATTTCCGGGCCGCACGATGAGCTTGCTCTTTTTGAACGGCACTTTCACTCATCAAAGACCGTATCGTGTATGCCGTTGCGTGTCAGTGCGGCATTTCATTCCCGTTACATGGCCGACGCCCGTAAGCAATTCGCCGGGTTTTTAGAGACAATTCACTTTTCAAAGATCAGAATCCCGGTGATTGCCAATGCCACAGCCGCACCGTATCAAAACGACCGAATTCGGCAACTGCTTTGTGACCAGATTACCCATTGCGTGCGTTGGGAGGAGACCATTCGTTACCTCGGCAAGCAGGACAACGTCCGCTTTGAAGAGATCGGCCCTAGCCGTGTGCTGACAGGCCTGGTGGAGCAGATTCAGCAAGCAACAGCTCCGGATCGCAAGATCACCTCTATGCAATCAACTGTATCGATGTTCGCACATCGTTCAGACCCGAAACGTGGCGGGTCGCAAGCACAACAAACAGTAAAAGATACAGGAAGTAAAAGGGAGATTGCTGCAAACGTGTCCCGTACCAAACGAGGCCGCAGTCAAAAAGCCAGGCAAAGCATGTTGAAAGCGGATGGCGACGCTGCCGATATCGCCATCATCGGCATGGCCTGTCGCTTTCCGGGCGCCGACAATTACCATCAATACTGGTATAACTTGGAACACGGCATCAATTCTATCCGCGAAATCACGCCGGATCGTTGGGATATAAACCAATATTATTCTCCCGATATCAACGAACCCAACAAATCGATCAGCAAATGGTGTGGATTGATCGACGACATCGATAAATTTGACAATACCTTTTTCAATATATCACCGCGTGAAGCAAAAAACATGGATCCTCAGCAACGGTTGCTGCTGGAGGAGACGTGGCGTTGCATTGAGGACTCCGGTGTACCCATAGAAAAACTACGTAGAAAAAGAACGGCGGTGTATATCGGGGTCATGGCTTCGGATTACCGACAGGAAGCTTCCCGGCCGGGCGTTTTTACCGATAGCTATGCCGCTTCCGGGAATTATGACGCCATGCTGGCCAACCGGATTTCTTATGCTTTTGGTTTCAGCGGCGCCAGCGTGTCAGTGGATACCGCATGTGCTTCCTCCCTTGTCGCCATCGACGGCGCCAAACGCTCTTTGCTGATCGGTGAAAGCGACTATGCCGTTGCCGGTGGTGTCAGCTTAAACCTTCATCCATGGAAATATCTTTCATTTTCCAAGGCACGAATGCTAAGCCCGGATGGCCAGTGCAAGACATTCGATGCCGATGCCAACGGTTATGTGCCGGGAGAGGGTATTGGCGTCTTATTGCTGCAGAGGCTGGAGGACGCACAACGTGCGGGAAATCCCATTTACGGAATTATCAAGGGTTGCGCGGTCAATCACGGCGGACGGACCCAGTCGCTGACAGCCCCCCGTGTCGAAGCCCAGCGCGACGTCATATTGCAGGCTTATCAAGAGGCAAACATCTCTCCTGAAACGGTGAGCTATGTGGAAGCCCACGGTACAGGCACCTCCCTGGGTGATCCCATCGAAATCGAGGCCCTGACACGCGCCTTTCGGCGATTTACCGATAATAACGATTTTTGTAAAATTGGGAGCGTCAAATCAAATATTGGTCACCTGGAGGCTGCAGCCGGTGTCGCCGGGGTCATCAAGGTGCTGATGATGATGCAGCACCAAAAAATCCCACAAAGTCTCAATATCAAGGAGATCAATCCAATTATCCAGTTCGATAATTCGCCTTTCAGCATCGCCATGAAACTGAGTGACTGGGATCCCGAGACCGACGATACCATTCCATTACGGGCCGGCGTCAGTTCGTTCGGTATGGGAGGCGTCAATGCGCATATTCTGTTGGAGCAGGCACCGCCAGCGGATTGTGCACAAGATACAGAGCATGGTCAATTATTCGTGCTGTCGGCCAAAAACCGAAACAGTCTGAACCGCATGCTGACTGATTGGAAGTCGTTTGTCGCTGGTGAGCAATTTTCTTGTCTAGGCTTTAAGGATATTTGTCGGACCATGCTGACCGGTCGCGATTCATTCCCCTATCGATTTGGTGTATATGCCGAAGACAAAGACTCTCTAAAAGAGCTGATTGCATTAGCGGCCCAGAGTGCAGTTGCAGTGCAACCTTCTCAAAAGTTCTACTGCCTGAGAATCGGTTCACTCAAAATAGACGGCTATTCGCGAATTGAACCTCTTTTGCACGATGAGACCGTTTTTTCTGAATGTTTAAAAGAGATACGAATCGACTTGCACAAGTTGGCCGAAACATGTCAATCCTTTGAAGATCTGAACAGGCTTCAGAAGTTGGCCTCCGGGTTTGAAGAAAACAACTGGGCGCCGGCAGCGCAAAGCGTCTACGCTTTTATGGTCGACTATGCCTATGCCGCCGCATTAATAAAAATCGGCGCTGCACCCGGCTTGATCACCGGCGGAAAAGAGGGTGCCTTGGCCGGTCTGGCATCCTGTGGCATTATTCGTCCCATTGATGCGCTGGCCCTGTTGACACAACAGATGAAGCCGCAAGAAATATCGCTCCGTCGTCCCAAGCTTCCATTTCTCGATCCGGTTTCCGGAAAGATAATCGATCCATTTCGGTTTACCCGAGAATATATTCGCTTCATCCGAGACGAACTGCGTACCGATCCGGATCTGCTGGAACACTATCTCGAAAAAGGACAGCTGCTGTTCAAGGGCCAGTTTACTTTCAAGCGCTACATGCAGGAGTGGAATACTGTTCTGAAAGACTGGGGAATAAGCGTCGAAGAGATGCTTTTCAATAAGGCTGGTGATGCGCCTCTTTATAGCGAACGGAAAAGAGACAAATTATTGATTCTGGTTATTATCATCAGTTCCCTGCATAAACTGCGTTTGAAATGGGATCTGACGCAACAAAAACCGATTATGGATCAACTCTTGAGCGAAGTGGTGGATTTGATCGTCGACAACGTGATGGGCAAAGAGATCCTGGTGCGATTGTTTTTGGATGGCCAACCCGATTTTAATGAGATTACAGCGGCTTTATGTAAAAACTACCATCGGATGGACCTATCAAAACCCTATCACTATATCCGGACTCAGAACCGCGGGCTTAAAGAGATCGACGATGTCTCGGATTGGTTAACCCGGCTTCCGTCCTCCATAACCCCGCTGCCTCAAATCGAAAACATGGTTTGTGTCGATCTGGGTGAAAGCGACAGCGCATCAAAGGCGATGGAGACGGTCACTTTACAAATGGGCGGAGATCTGGACAGGTCGATAAAGGAGTTTTTGCTGCAGCTGTGGCTCCACGGAGTGCATATCGAGTGGTCAAAAATTTTCTCCGATGGCCAATTCAAAAAGGTTCAGCTGCCGGGGTATGCATTTGATCGCAAGTCGTTTTGGTTGAATTGCAAAGATCAAGAGCCCAAATCATTGATGTCTGCAACCATGGGCGAAGCGGCTGCGACATTGTCTGAAATAGGCGATAAGAAAAAATATATTTCAAACCCGCAACCGAATCAGGAATCGGGCAACAGTTGTGGCGCTGTTGTCGATGTGGTGAATTCTGGTCCTTTCGGTGGTGAGATAGCATCTGAAACCGATTCGTGTCACACCACTTTTCTTCAAAAAGTTTGGAAGGAATCTCCTGCAATACCAGACAGGCGATTTCAAGTCGGCATCGATGAAAATCCCGCCGGAAACATTTTGCTTTTCGATACGGACGAAAACCTACGCAATGCCTTGCGTTCAGGAAATAATTGCTTTGACCCCGACACACAAATTGTCCTGGTGCTTCCTGGAGATAGCTACCTGCGCCGAGACAACTCAACATACGTCATTCGACCGCACATACAAAAAGACTACCGACAACTCATCGAGACGCTAAAAAAGGAGGGTATGGTTCCCAATCGGATCATTCATATGTGGTCGTATGACGGAGCCATGCATGATGAAAGCGCATTGGACCGTCAACTTCAATTCACCATTTACGCACTCTTTTATCAAATCCGGGAACTGATACTTCAACATGTTGAAGGCAAAATAAAGTTGCTCCATGTTTATCGATCGCTGAATGGCGAGGTGCAGCCCCAGAGTGCATCGATCGCAGGGTTCGCAAAGTCACTTCAAATTGAAAATCCTCGATTTTCCATTGGTAGCGTGGAAATCGCAGGCTCTCGGGAAACCACTGTTGGACCGACATTTTTAGCGAAAACATTATTGCAGGAACTTCAAATTGTAGATCAAAATTATGCGGCAATTCGCTATATTGGAAGCAGGCGCTGGGTTGAACGCTACAAAGAAATTGATCTTGTGAATTATACTTCGGGTAATTTGAAAATTCGAGATGGTGGCGTTTATCTAATTACCGGGGGATTTGGAGGTTTGGGCCAAATTTTTGCCCGATATCTTGTTACGCAATTCAATGCCCAAATAGTGCTGTCGGGCCGATCCGAATTAACACCTGATAGAAAAAAGGTTCTTGAAGAGTTGGAGGCATATGGCACGAAAGTGCTCTATGTCAATGCTGATGTGTCAAGACGTGACGAAGTGGACAGACTCATCGGCAAAATAAAAAGCCGTTTTAAAAACCTAAACGGCATATTCCACGCTGCAGGTGAGGTACGAGACGCCTATTTTATCAATAAACCGATCGAAGAAATAAAAGCCGTCTTGGGTCCCAAGGTCCATGGCACGCTGAACCTTGACCGGGCAACCCAATCCGAACCCATCGATTTCTTAGTCCTTTTTTCGTCCATTGTGGCCGTTCACGGCAACGCTGGTCAATGCGATTATGCATACGGCAATGCATTCATGGACGCATTTGCCCAATGGCGTGAAGATCTGTGCAAAAAAAACAAGCGGTATGGAAAAACAATATCCATCAACTGGCCTTTATGGGAAGAGGGTGGCATGAACCTCCCCGAATGGGGGCGCAAACAACATTTGGACACTACCGGATGGGTACCTCTGAGCACAGCAGATGGATTGAAAATCTGGGAGATGGTTGCAAACTCCGGTTATCCACACATTGCGGTAGACCATAGAATCAGTAGTAGAACAGTTAAGACACGAGAACAGATTATTATCGATAAGGAACAACCAAAACCAGACAATGACATGTCTGCCCTGTACGCTCAAACGGAGCAGTATTTGACGCAGGTTCTTGCAGGGCTGCTTGAATTATCCATTGAAGATCTCAATTCACAGGTGCCATTTAAAGAATATGGTGTTGATTCAATCATGATTCATCACTTCAATGCTGCTATGGAACAAGATTTCGAATCGTTGTCGAAAACCTTGCTTTTCGAGTACGAGACCATCGATGACTTGGCAGCCTATATGATCAGAAATCATGGAGCAGAACTCTGTACACTGTTTGGCACACCAGCGATTAAGAACGATGCCGCTGTAACTATCGATTCACCTGATTCTCCAGTGATCGATGTCTCTGCGCCGACCGTGGCGACAGAACCAAGTTCTCTTGTCCCGCCGACAGCACGCGAACCCGATCAAACGGATGACGGTATCGCCATCATCGGATTGAGCGGAATTTATCCAGGAGCCAGAAGCTTGGATGAATTCTGGCAGAATTTGAAACTAGGAAAGAACTGTGTTACCGAAATTCCCCAAAACCGGTGGTCCGTGGATGAATTCTATGATCCGGCACCGGAAAAAGCCGATCAGGGAAAAATGTACTGCAAATGGGGTGCCTTTCTGGAAGATGTAGAGATGTTCGATCCCCTCTTTTTCAATATTTCACCTAAGGAAGCCGAACTGATGGATCCCCAGGAGCGCTTATTCCTGGAGACCGCCTGGCGTACCTTGGAAGATGCTGGTTATACAAGTAAACAAATACGGGAATCTATAGAAAAGAAAAAAAGCGCCGATGCCGGAGTTTTCGTCGGTGTAACCAGCAATACCTATTGTTTTCAGGGACCGAACCATTGGCGATCCGGCAGTATGCCGATTCCTACTTCCCTTCCGTGGTCTATTGCCAACCGTGTATCTTACGTTTTCAACTTTCACGGTCCCAGCATACCGGTTGATACAGCCTGTGCTTCTTCGCTGACGGCCATACACATGGCATGTCAAAGTATACGCAATGATGAGTGCTCTATTGCCATTGCTGGAGGGGTCAATCTTTACCTTCATCCAGCAAAATACGTATGGATGTGTCAGATGGGAATGCTTTCATCCAAAGGAAGATGTGCCAGCTTTGGAGATGGTGCAGATGGATTCGTCCCTGGAGAGGGTGTTGGCGCCATACTTCTGAAACCTTTTAAGGCCGCAGTTCAGGATGGTGACAATATATACGCCGTTATTAAAGGCAGCGCCATGAATCATGGAGGATCAATGAACGAATACATGGTACCGAATCCAAATGCCCAGGCGCTACTCATATCAAAGGCTATTGGCAAGGCCGGTTTTGATCCTGAATCCATCAGCTACCTGGAAGCTCAAGGTATAGGATCAGAACTGGGAGATCCAATCGAAATCACCAGCCTTAAAAAAGCATACGGAGAGCACACAAAAGCAACTCAATACTGTGCAATCGGCTCCTTGAAATCGAATATTGGCCATTTAGAAGCTGCTGCAGGTATCGCTGGAATGACGAAAGTGCTTTTACAAATGAAAAACAAGCAACTTGTGCCTTCATTGCATGCGGAAAGATTAAATCCTAACATCGATTTCGATAATTCTCCATTCTTCGTGCAGCGCGAGCTAACCTCCTGGAATAAACCAGTCGTATGGGAAAATGAGGAACAAAGGGAGATGCCCAGAAGGGTTGGTGTCAGCTCCTTTGGTGCTGGCGGCATCAATGCACATGTGGTGCTTGAAGAGTATGAACCTAATGGCATTCAGGATGAACCTCTTATTGTTTCGACGTCGCGTCAGCTCATTGTGCTTTCGGCTAAAAACGAGCAGCGCTTGAAAGTCTATGCAAAAGATCTGTCCAGTTTTCTAAAAACAAATGCATCCGATCCTAAGCGGCATCTTTCCATCGAGAACATCGCCTATACATTGCAGGTGGGGCGGGAACCGATGGAAGCCCGGATAGCCATTATTGCCGATACACCACGCGACTTATGTCGGCAACTGGACAACTATGTGGACACATCTTCAGCTGTAACTAACACGAATACCCTTTTTTCAACCCTTGATGAGAATTCAGCCAACCACATAATTCAAGATCTTGCCAAAGGACAATTTGGCCACGATTTTATTGAACTGGTAACCACTCACTTAGATTTGCATAAACTGGCAATGTTATGGGTTGCCGGGATCGATATTTCCTGGGAGAGAATTCACAAGGAGCGCCATTCCCGCCGGGTTTCGCTGCCTACCTATCCTTTTGAAAGACAGCGCTGCTGGATTCACAGAACCTCAGAGTTTGCCGACATGCAGGAAGCCAAAAGGCAACACACTGTTAATATTAAGACATATTCAGAGGAGAAGTCTGAATTGCAGAAGGTAGCGCACAATCCAATGCGACAAACCCTGGTCCAATGGATCTCCGAATTGCTTAAAATCCCGGAAAATGTGCTGGAAGAGGATCGAAACCTACGTGAATATGGATTCAACTCACTGGCCGGCATGCGGCTTATTCACCGCATTGCAGAGCGGTTCGAGGTTAAGATTCCACCTTCAAAACTCTTTGAATACCAGACGATCACAGCGTTGTCCAGGTTTCTATCGACAATGAAGGATGTCACAGACCGGATCGACCCTCAAACCGTCGATTCAGCATCAGAAGTCATCGCCGATCGGCGGATAGGGGAGAATATAGTGAGTGATATCGACGTGGACAGATTGACCGATGGCCAGGTGGAAGAGCTGATCGTAAAGCTTTTAAACCCTTCGTCGGAACATTCGGCAGCAGTAAGCAACCGGCCTGACAACACAGATGTGTCACCCGAACAGCTTCGCGCATGATACATCTGTAAACTTTGATTCAAATAGAATTTAACCATTTTCAAAGGTGTTTTCGAGATGGAATTGCAACCAACAGATATATCGCAACTTTCTGGTGATCACAAACGTGCGCTGTTAAAAAAGCTTCTCGAAAAGCGGAACAGGACCATTGCATCGAACCATGGCTTGGAACCTGCAGAGCCGGGCCGTTACCCTCTGTCCGCCGGCCAAAAGGGATTGTGGGTGACCCATCAACTGTCGCCGCACAACTACGCGTACAATACCCCTTTGACATTCAATGTGATAGGTTCCCTTGACACTGATGCACTTCGGCTTGCCTTGGAGCGCCTGGTGCATCGCCACGATGCTTTACGAACCCGGATCGTTAACATTGATGGCAAGACTGTAAATGATGTGGCCCCGACAGGCGAACTCTTTTTCAAAGCTGAGGATATTGCGGGCTTAGACGATGTGGAGATTGTTGCCCATCTCAAGAGAATCATCCGGAAACCCTTTGAACTGCAAGCCGGTCCCTTGATGCGAGTGTATTTGTTTTCCAAATCTCATGCTGAACACATCCTGTTGTTCAATTTCCATCATATCATCTTCGATGGCGGCTCCATTGCCCCTTTGCTAAACGATCTGAACCAGCTATACAATGCCGTGCATTCAAAAGCGCTGAATGCATTGCCGCCGCTGGAAACCACTTACGATGATTTCGTTGACTGGCAGAAAGAGATGCTGGCCGGCGACAAAGGCCGAATTCAAAAAGAATATTGGCTGCAGCAACTGAAAGGCGCATCACCCATACTGGAATTGCCCACGGATCGTCACCGGCCGCCAATACCGTCCCTAAATGGCGCAGTGCATGACTCACCATTTTCACCGCACCTTTCAGCTCGCTTGAAAACGTTCGCCGAGGCTGAAAATGTCTCTTTGTTTGCTTTGTTTTTAAGCATTTTCAAGGTGCTTTTGTACCGTTATACCAGCCAGGAGGATATCCTGGTGGGAACTCCTTTGGAGACACGGCCGGGTACCCGGTTCGAAGCGCTTATCGGTTACTTTGTCAACATGGTGGCGATCCGGTCGGTCTGTTCCGGAGATATGTCGTTCAAGGACATACTCCAACAGGTCCAGGCAACGGCCTTTGAAGCCCTTGAACACGGCGACTATCCCTTTTCCGAAATCGTACGGGAACTGGCGCCCGATCACGACCGAAGTAGATCACCGTTGTTTCAAACAGCCTTTGCCTACCAGAATTGGGCTATCGATATCGAAACAATCGGCCCAGCAACGCTGGCTTGCAGCGGTCTATCGTTCGAGCCCATGTTTGATATTCACCAGGAAGGAGAGTTTGACTTAACCCTCGAGGTAGTCGAAACGGCCACTGAGCACCAGGTATTTTTTAAATATAATCCGGATCTTTTTGACGAGGCGACCATTAACCGCATGGCCGGCCATTTTCGAACGCTTGCCGAAAGCATTATCGCCGAGCCGGAAAAAGCCGTTTCCCGATTGCAACTGTTGACCGATGCCGAACGGCATCAGATCGTAACGGTATGGAATAATACCCGCGTAGACTTTCTCCGGGATAAATGTATTCATCAACTGTTCGAGGAGCAAGTTGAAAGAACTCCTGATGCCGTGGCGGTTGTTTGCGAGGATCACCGGCTCACCTATCGGGAGTTGAATGCTCGGGCCAATCAACTGGCGCGTTATTTAAGATCGTTGGGTGTCGGGCCGGACGTTCTCGTGGGTATTTGCGTGGAGCGATCCCTGGAGATGATGGTGGGGTTGATGGGGATTTTAAAGGCAGGCGGTGCTTATTTGCCTATTGATCCTGCTTACCCGGAAGACCGAATCGCGTTTATGCTGACCGATTCGCAAGCATCGGTCCTGCTAACCCAGGAGAAACTGGTGGAAACACTTCCCTCTGATCAAAGCCGTCTGGTGCGCCTGGACCGTGACTGGGATATTATCTCTGTTGAAAGTGAGGCGAATTTCAATAGTGATTCATCCAATGAAAATTTGGCCTATTGCATATACACTTCCGGATCAACCGGCCGCCCCAAAGGGGTGTTGATTCCCCATAGTGGTTTGCTAAATTTGATATTTTGGCATCAACGCGCTTTTGGCGTCACGGCCGCCGACCGTGCAACGCAGCTTGCCGGGACCGCCTTTGACGCATCGGTCTGGGAAATTTGGCCCTATCTTACAGCCGGTGCAAGTCTTCACCTGCCCAAGGCACATACAATGGCCGCACCGGAACTTCTGAAAAACTGGTTGGTTTCTCAGCAAATCACGATCAGCTTTTTGCCGACACCGCTTGCCGAGGAACTATTGGCACTCTCATGGTCGGAGAATACCGCACTACGGATCATGCTGACAGGCGGCGACAAGCTGAGTCGCTATCCTTCCACCAATCTGCCGTTTCAATTAGTGAACAACTATGGCCCGACCGAGAATACTGTGGTGACAACATCCGGGGTCGTGACCGCTGACAACAGGGGCGACGGGTTGCCCCATATCGGAGCACCGATTGCCAATACCCAGGTCTATATTTTGGATACTAATTTGCAACCGGTGCCCATCGGCGTCCCCGGAGAAATCCATATCGGCGGGGCAAGCCTCGCCCGAGCCTATTTAAACCGCAAAGATTTAACTGCTGAAAAATTCATACCTCATCCGTTCGACGACAACCCGGATCAGCGTCTATACAAAACCGGCGATTGGGCCTGTTTTCTGCCGAACGGTAATATCAAGTTTGTCGGCCGCATTGACAACCAAGTAAAAATCCGCGGCTTTCGCATCGAACTGGGAGAGATCGAAGCTGCTCTGGTGCGGCACGAAACCATACTCCAGGCAGTGGTTATGCTTCGGGAAGACCGGCCCGGCGACAAACAGTTGACGGCTTACGTGGTTGCGGAACCAGACCGGAAGCCCTCTGCCGGGGCCTTGAGACAGTTTCTTAAAAAAACATTACCCGCCTATATGGTTCCTGCTGCAATAGTACTGCTCGATACGTTTCCCCTTACACCCAACGGTAAAGTGAACCACAGCGTATTGCCGAAACCGGAAGTCACACAATGTCTTTCGGCTGAACACTATGCAGCTCCGCTCACGGATACGGAAAAAAAACTGGCCGCAGTTTGGGATGACGTCTTAAACATGGCGCGCA
>JASFGJ010000068.1:0-11363 GCA_050123815.1 Desulfobacteraceae bacterium | reverse complement strand
TCGGACAGCTCTTGCTCGGCATCATCGGTGCCGGCTGGTTCTTCGGCCGACGGTGGCGCTGGGGCCTCCTTGCGTTCGTCGATCTCGGCCATGATTTTGTCCAGGGCGGCCTGCTGGTCGTCGGACAGCTCTTGCTCGGCATCATCGGTGCCGGCTGGTTCTTCGGCCGACGGTGGCGCTGGGGCCTCCTTGCGTTCGTCGATCTCGGCCATGATTTTGTCCAGGGCGGCCTGCTGGTCGTCGGACAGCTCTTGCTCGGCATCATCGGTGCCGGCTGGTTCTTCGGCCGACGGTGGCGCTGGGGCCTCCTTGCGTTCGTCGATCTCGGCCATGATTTTGTCCAGGGCGGCCTGCTGGTCGTCGGACAACGCTTCTTCAGCATCATCATCGGCCGGACTGGCGGAGGCGGTATCGGGCGTCTTTTCCGGCTCTGTCTGGCCTTCGATTTCGGCCATTATACTATCTAATGCGGTCTGTTGTTCTTCGGTTAGTTCATCATTCGTTTCCTCAGAACCATTCTGAGTATTGTCTTCGGACTGGGCACTCGAGCCATCCGGTGGCGAGGTATCACTGGCAGGTGTGAAGGTTTCACTCCCCGTATCATCTTTCTGATCCTCGGCGTTATCGGACGATTCCTGTGTACCCGGTGATGCCTTTGGCGCACTTTCATTCACCGTATCGGGTTGCGCGGACTCGGCCGGTTTTGCCACCGGTTCGCCCTCTGTCGGAGCAATTTCAGACATGATCTTTTCAAAAGCCGATTTTTCTTCATCGCTCAAGCTTTCGAGATCATCGTCGACCTGTGAGTCTTCCGTTTCAGGAGTTTTATTTTTGTCCTCATCACTCATGAAAAGACACCTAAACTTTTACAAATATTGTGCACCCCGCCCATCACGCTTCCCTGTCGCCATTTTCACTGCCGTGAGGCGATTGAGGATGCCTTATGTACTGATATATCGACAGGTTTGAATATAACTTGAGACTGTCGATATAGGTCCTGACGTGGAAAAAATTATCCGGCTTTCTAAAATGCTCAAGTTGAGCCTTTGCTGTGTGAGTGGGGGGCAGCCGATAAGTGTTAAGTGATAAAACTTGTCCCAAGATCGCGGTTGTGATTATTTTTGTTTTTTCATATAAAGATTGCTAATGGTCAAATTATCAAACCACAAGCGATGATTGATGAAATCTCAATTGCCGAAAAAAGTTGAACCGCCGATGGGTGCGCAGCTTGAACTCGCCGATGAGCGAAAACTTCGGCTGAGTGCCGAGCAGCAGCTTCGCGACATCGAGACGAAGCATAAGCGGCTTGAACTCGAACTGAATCGCTATCGCGAACATTTTGAATCATTGGTGGCAAATCGAACCGTCGAGTTGATGTCCATCAATGAGAAACTGGTACAGGAAAACCGTGACAGGCGCCTTGCCGAGAGGGAAAGGCGCGCATTTGAAGATCAGCTTCGGGAAGCCTCACTGCTTCTTGAGACGATGCTGAACGCCATTCCGGACATTATTGGCGTGCAGGATACTCAGCGTCGAATCATACGGTTTAATGATGCCGGATATCGGTTCTTCGGCAAAAGCGAACCTGAGGTCATCGGCCAGCACTGTTTTGAAATGATTGCCCAAGAGGGACCTTGTGATCAGTGCATTACAGACCAGATTCTGAAAACTGGAAAACCGGCCAGCTTTGAGAAATTTCTTGAAAAAAGAGGGGTATGGATGGATATCCGGGCCTATCCGATCCTCGATATGGACGACCGCGTGATCCGTATTGTCGAACACTGGCGCGATATAACCGAGTTGAAAAAGAGCCAGGCCTCCCTTGAAGAATCGGAAGAGAAATATCGCCTGCTGGTAGAGAATGCCAGAGAGGCCATTTTTATCTTTCAAGACAACAGATTCCGATTTTCCAACCGCAGAGCTCGGCAAATGGCGAGAAAAATCGGTCTGACAAGTCAAGGCAAACAGCTTGTCGAATTCCTGCATCCTGATGAGCCTCCTGACCGTGCTGAAAATATCGAAAAACAGTTAAAAGGCCATCAATTGAAATCACGGGCCACGCTGTTTCGTTTGGTCAGCAGCCAGGATGAAACCATCTGGGTTGAGCTGAATACTGTCAAGCTGACCTGGAAAGGCAAGCCGGCCACCTTGAATTTTGCTCGCGATATTACGCGCGACAAGGAGCTCGAGCAACGATTCCAAGAGGCGCAGCGCATGGAGTCCATTGGCACCCTCGCTGGAGGTATAGCGCATGATTTCAATAACTTACTGATGGGTATCCAGGGCAACGTCTCGTTGATGTATCTGGATGTTGACGATAGTCCCTCCCTCGAAGAAAAGCTGAAAAGTATCGAAGAGTGTGTCGAAAGCGGCTCCCGTCTGACCAAACAGCTGCTGGGCTTCGCCCGCGGGGGCAAGTATGTCGTAAAACCCGTGGAAATGAATAAAATATTGCAAAGTTCGGCTGATATGTTCGGCAGGACCCGCAAATTGATCAAGATAGAGGGCGATTACGAAGAAGGCCTTTGGACGGTTGTAGCAGACGGAAACCAGATTGAGCAAGTATTGGTAAACCTTTATTTGAATGCCTGGCAAGCCATGCAAGGGGCCGGTGAAATCTATCTGAAATCGCAGAACGTGATATTGTCGTCGTCTTTTGTAAAGCCTTACGATGTCCAACCGGGGCGATATGTCAAGATTTCGGTACGAGATACAGGCATCGGCATGGATGAATCGACGCAGAAGCGGATCTTCGAGCCGTTTTTTACCACGCATGAGCCGGGGCGGGGAACCGGATTGGGGCTGGCATCCGCATTTGGCATCATAAAAAATCACAACGGTATTATAAATGTAGAAAGCAAACTCGGTAGCGGCAGCACCTTTTTTATCTATCTGCCAGCAAGTGATGAAGAACCGGAAGTCGAAACGGCCCATGCAGAAGCCATCACCAGTGGTGAAGAGACCATCCTGGTGGTGGATGATGAAGCTTATATCCTCGATGTCGGTCAATTGATGCTTCAAGGGTTGGGGTATTCGGTCATCACGGCAGAAGACGGTACCTCCGCCGTTGAAATTTTTACTGAACAGAAAAATGAAATCGACCTGGTGATTCTTGACTTGGTCATGCCCCATATGGGCGGCGATGTCGTTTATGAAAAAATCAAGCAGATTCGCCCGGATGTCAAAGTGCTGTTCGCCAGCGGACACTATCTCGACGAGCAAGCGCAGGCACTGATGCAATCCGGTGCCAGCGATTTTTTACAAAAACCATACAACATCCGCCAGTTATCCGCACGAATCCGACAAATCCTCGATTCATGATTTTTTCTTATACGCGTTAAGATAATGTTTTTGGCAAGGATAGAGGGAGAAAGCTGTATTTAGAATACCGCGACGACCGATAACGCAGTCCAAGAACATTATTTTAACGTCTATACTAAAATAGCTTTAGCTGTCGCCCTTTCGCCGGAGGTAAAAAAGGCGGTTTGCCGGATCCATGATCCGGTGGGGAGAGGGCAGGGAGCTCTGTCGTCCGGCTCTTGCCGCCATAGATGACCCTTGCTTTTTGGGCCGATGAATAGTGCACATGCTGGACCGGATTTAACCAGAGATCTTCTTCCTGCCGGGTGACGACGGGGACGTTGTAATGACGGTTGTGGTGCTTGGGTTTCTCGTTGGCCTCGATGCGTTCCTGCACAAATTCCTGGTGAGCGATGAGGCGTTGTCGAATGACGGCATTTGCCGTTTCAGGGACGGTGGCCATTTTTTCCAGAATCGTATGTTGGAACGCCGGATCGATCTCGAATCCCAAGCTATCGCGGCCGCAGCACATGGCCGCCAGTACGGTGGTGCCGGTACCCAGGAAAGGGTCCAGGACGGTATCGCCGATAACAGAAAACATGTTGATCAGTCGAAAGGGCAGTTCCAATGGAAAAGCGCCGCTTCGTACTCGGCTCCGGTTCTGGTTCACGGACTGCGGAGCACCTCGTAAATCCATCCAAACATCGGAAAACCATCGGTTGCGCTCTTCCCAGAAATAAGCGCTTTCTCGCCGCGCCTGCTTTTCAATTTTCTCTTGGAAAGTGCGTTTTCCACCTTTTCTGAAAATCAGAATGAATTCATGCTCAAGGGTAACGTAAGCTCCAGGCGGCAACATGCCGGAGCCCATAAACTTGTTCGGAGCATTGGTGGGTTTGCGCCACAGGATGGAGGGGAGTTGCATGAAACCAAGGGAGAGAAATTTCGAAATGACACGCGCATGATTGGCAAACAGTTGGAACTGTCCGCCCATTGATCGTGTGGCGTCTCCGATGTTAATACAGGCCATTGCACCGGGTTTTAGTACGCGCAGCATCTGAATCCACGCCATGTCGAGCTGTTGATGCATCTGTTCGAAGGCAAGCGGCGCATTCTCTTTTTCCAGCGCGGTTTTGATTGCGGGGGCTATTTCGCTGAACTGGTCGTCCCATAGTTGAATCATAGGGTAAGGCGGTGATGTCACCACCAGATCGACGCATTCATCGGGTAATGTCGACATGTGTCGAGCGTCATCCAAAAATATCTGATGGGTGGTTGTGAATAGATCGACCATACGCTCTATGTGTCATGTCGCAATAGGGTTGTCAATTCAATCGCATGAAGGCGGATCGAGACTGCAGTCAATTATCTAAAGACCAACTCCAGACCATGTCAATACAGACAAAAAGTAATGGGCTATGACAAATAGTCACAGCCCATTAATATGACTGGCGCGCCCGTTGAATTCCTTAAAGCCCTTTAAAATTCGATAGGAAATCCCGTTCCACGGGAGCAGGATTCGAATCCCGCCATAGACCGGCGGGATTTCACTGTGTTCAACCTGCCGACTTGGTTCGAATCCTGTCGGCTTCTAATAGAAATGCAGGTGTTGGTCTGAATTTACCATCACCTGCATCTTTTTTTCTGGCGCGCCCGGCAGGATTCGAACCTGCGACCTACGGATTCGTAGTCCGGCACTCTATCCAGCTGAGCTACGGGCGCGTGCAAAACGAATTGAAAGTGGATTGCTTCTTAAGCTATAGTGAAAGGGTTGTCAATGGTAAATCCGGTAAAAACATGACGAAGATGATCCGCGCTAGACGGTACCGCTGCTCAATCGGAAAGAGGCCAAGTATCGAAATGATGCATCAAAAATACATGCAATTGGCTATCGAACAGGCATATCTGGCGCAGGAAAAGGACGAGGTGCCAGTCGGGGCGGTACTGCTCGATCAGGCAAATCGGATACTGGCCGTCGGACATAATGAGACAATCAGCCGATGCGATCCCAGTGCCCACGCCGAAATGCTGGTATTGCGGCGTGCTGCGCGCCGGATTGAAAATTACCGATTGTTAGCAACCACGTTATATGTTACCGTCGAGCCTTGCGTCATGTGCATGGGGGCCATCATCCATGCGAGAGTGGCGCAAGTTGTTTTTGGAGCATTTGATCCCAAATGGGGAGCAGGTGGCTCGATGTACGACTTTGCCGATGATCGGCGCTTCAATCACCATCCTGAAATTGTTTCCGGCGTGTGCCGGGAGGAGTGCCGGGAAATGATGCAGGCATTTTTTCGACGGAAACGCTAAAAGCGCGGGGATTGATCGTTTGCGCCAAACGTACAGCAAGCGACAACATAAAGCTTTGGTTGAACTATAAATATATAATGTCCTATTATTAAATAAATTTAATTAATCATTTAAAAGGAGATAAAGGTGGCCAATCTCGTTATCATCGGGACCCAGTGGGGCGATGAAGGAAAAGGCAAGATCGTCGACCTGCTGGCTGAATATGCTGATTGCGTGGTGCGTTTCCAGGGTGGCAACAACGCCGGCCATACCATGGTGGTGGGGGGCGAACAGATCATCAGTCATTTGGTGCCATCAGGCATTTTACAGGGAAAGGTTTGTCTGATCGGCAACGGTCTAGTGGTCGATCCGGTGGTACTGCTTGGCGAGATCGATTATCTGACCTCCAAAGGGATCGCCTGTGGTCCCGAACAACTGATTATCAGCGAACGCGCGCAGGTCATCATGCCTTACCACAAGGCCATAGACCTGGGACGCGAGGAGATGAAAGGCAAAGACAAGATCGGAACCACGGGGCGCGGAATAGGCCCGGCTTATGAAGATAAGGCCACACGCAATGGTATTCGGTTTGTTGATTTGATAGATCCTGATGGGTTGAAGAAAAAAGTGGAGACGTTGCTGGTTGAGAAGAACCACTACCTCGAACATTTCCTCAAGCAGCAGCCAATGGGTGTTGATGCGATTATCGAACAGGTTGGACCGGCGGCCGCACGATTGGCTTCTTATGTGGGCAATGTCTCAGTGAGGTTGCACCAATTTATGAAATCGGGAAAGCAGGTTTTATTTGAAGGGGCGCAGGGAACTCATCTGGACATTGATCATGGCACCTATCCATTTGTAACTTCATCGAATACGGTTTCCGGCAATGCCTGTTGCGGTGCCGGTGTTGGGCCGAAGGATATCGATTGTGTCATTGGTATCGTCAAAGCCTACACCACTCGAGTGGGAGCTGGCCCCTTTGCAACGGAACTCTTTGACAATGTGGGAGACTACATCCAGGAAAAGGGAGCCGAATTCGGTGCGACAACCGGACGAAGGCGACGTTGTGGATGGCTTGATATTGTGTTGCTGAACAATGCGGTGCGACTTAACGGGTTGACCGGACTGGCAATTACCAAACTTGATGTGCTGGGAGGCCTCGACGAATTGAAAATTTGCACTGCCTATGAATGCGACGGCGAGATTTTGGAAACCTTCCCGGCCAACCTTGACAAGTTAGGGCGTTGCAAGCCAATTTACGAGGAACTGCCCGGCTGGAAGGAGGATATCTCCGATGTTCGGCATCTGGATGATCTGCCGCAGAATGTTCATCATTATCTGAAACGCGTTGAAACCCTTACCGGTACCAGGATTCAGGTCGTGAGCGTGGGGCCGGGTAGAGATCAAACCATCGTATTGGACAATCCGCTGAGATGATTTACAGATTAAAATCTATATTTTGTGGAATAACTGCGGGATGACCAAAAAATATTGACAATTGGGTTGCCTTGAAATAATAGAGGCCAGTTGCAACGGGACATGGCTCAGTCTGGTAGAGCACAGCGTTCGGGACGCTGGGGTCGCAGGTTCAAATCCTGCTGTCCCGACCAAATAAATTCAAGGGCTTAGGATGAGATCCAAAGCCCTTTTCCATTTGATTAAACATAATAATATTAAGTAGCTATCGTGCATTAAGGGAATGCCTGCTGTGGCGAATCTCGCCCCGGCCGCCTGCCATGGAAGATATTTTGAATATAACGCACTTATTTTCTTGACAAAAACTATACAGGCCATTAGATATTGTTGTGTCTGATGATATTTCCTTTTACCTTATGCAAGGAGTAGCTCGACCATGACCCTGACGAAAGCCCAGATCGTCGATCTCGTTCATGAAGAATTGCCGTTTCCAAAGAACAAAAGTACCGAGGTGATTGAAGGTCTCATCGAGATCATCAAAAAGACTCTCGAAGGTGGTGAAGATGTTCTGATCAGCGGTTTCGGTAAATTTTGTGTCAAGAACAAGCGAGAACGCCGTGGAAGAAATCCGGCCACCGGGCAAGACCTGATTTTGGAAAAGCGAAAAGTCGTCACCTTCAAGTGCTCAGGTAAATTGAGAGAAAAAATTAACTCTTGATAATTCAGTTGCTGACGGCACCTCTTGCCGATCCAAGAGAAATCTTCCATTGGCTGCAATCGGCAAAAGGATAAGCGTTTGGGATACTTCAGGAACGATACACTACCATTGCTGTTACCCAACTCCGAAGCGACTCTCATCTGAGCCATGCACATAAAACAAACAGACGACCCCACCCAACGCAAAGAGATGTATCCCCACGATAACTTCGGGCATACGATCTACATCACCTGCACCGGTTACAAAAGCCGGCCAAGAAAACCGATTCCCGTCTGCTATCAATGCCGGCGCGGGCAAAAATGCAAGGCTTTCCAATCTTATTTGCAACCTGAGCTTCCATTCAGATTTAAAAATAAGTAAAGCAATTATCCTGACTTAGGCTTTAAGACAATTAATTTGGCAAGGCTAGAGGGAGGAAGCTGTATTGCGATACCGCGACGACCGATAACGCCGTCCAAATTAATTGTCTTAAAGCCTGATCAACCGAGTATATCTAAAAGGGACCCCAACACTTGATTTTGAGTTGAGACAGTCTTTAGGTTAGCACTGTATCCAGCCTTGGATACAACCGTTTCCGTTACTTCTTCAACCAGATCAACATTTGACGATTCAACTTCTACCAACGCATCGTTTTGATAGACTTCTTTTGGATAACCGGGTGTATTAATTTGTTGGATGTTTGCCTGCACTCCGCCGTTTGATCCTTCCTGCATATTGGCACGACTCTTTTTAAAGTCGTCTGTATTCACATTGGCAATGTTATTTGCGGTCACATCCATCTTCTTGCGAAAGGCACTTAGTGCTGAAAGTGCGTTGCTGACTGGATAGATCATTTCAACTCCCCTTGGTCATCGGGTGTAGCAATATTTAGTATCAACGATACTGTGATACAAGAAATATGCCGGCCCATGCTTTCAAAAAACCACAAAATAACAAGTGGTTAATATTTATGCATTGCGGTGGATGGGACGATATCGACGAAAATTGTCAATCTGGAATATGCAATTTGCAAAAAAAGTCGATGTTTGGCCGATGGTCAATCGCTTGACATGGCGTCCGGCGGAGCGGTCGATTTGAAATCCAATCCTAAATGACGTGGGCGGGATTTGTGGCAGGCAATGTTGCACTCATTTGATTTTACATAAAAAACCAGTAAATCATGCAACGATGATTGTCAAGCTTATTTGTTTTGCCAATTAGATTTACGGGCACGATTTTTGCTTTCGCTGGTTTAAAATAGATCAGAGAATCAACGTTTAAATTATTTGCCGAAATGAAATGCTTGAAGAGATAGAAATAATAACGAAAAATGAAAATGATCGATCATCCGAGATTGAAGCAAGGTTACTCAATATTCAGCGGTTTATAACCAGAATACCCAGTTTTTCAACAACTGTGGCCAAAGTGCTGGAGGTTTGCAGCAGGCCGGATGCCGCAGCCCGCGATTTAAATCGGGTCATTTCCTACGATCCCGTCCTTACCGGACAATTGATCAAGCTAATCAATTCGGCCTACTATGGTTTGCCAAACCGTGTGACATCACTGACACGAGCCATCATCATGCTGGGTATTAATACGGTTAAAAACATGGTTTTATCGACCAGTGTGCTGGCAAGGTTCAATAAAAGACTCAACGTCTCGACACTCACCATCGATGACTTTTGGCAGCACAGCTTGGGAGTTGCCGTAATCGCCAAAGCCATCGCCAAACGGCTGCAAGTGCCGATGGATGAACAGGAGGAATATTTTGTTGCCGGCCTGATGCATGATCTTGGAAAAATTCCATTGATAAATTGCTATCCGGAATTGTATCAGCAGGCGCTAAATATGGCAAAAGATTCCCAATTGGCTTTGTTGCAAGCTGAAATCGCCGCCATCGGCATTGATCATTGCCAGGTGGGATATCTGATCGGCGCCAAATGGAAATTGGTCGACCGGGTTCAGGCGGCAATCCTTGCACATCATGAACCGGCCGCGAATCTGCATAATTCAGATTTTCGCATTTGGTGTATTACCAGCCTGGCAAACCAATTAGCCAAGCTCTTTTCTATAGGTTCTTCCGGTGATGCCGATATAGACTTAAAATTTGCCGGCAGTTTAACGGAACTTATCGGGGTCGATTTCAATGCCCTGGCCCGTATGAAAACCGACATTGAGGTTGAAATTGAGAAGGCGAAAATATTTTTGCAAGTCTCTGTATAGGGATATATAGATGCGTGTAAAATTTTGGGGAGTCAGAGGCTCAATCCCTTGCCCGGGACCTGCCACCGTGCGCTATGGCGGCAACACGGCTTGCGTGGAGTTGTTTGTAGAATCTCTGGATCGTCGCTTGATCATCGATGCCGGATCGGGGATCCGGGAACTTGGTGATGAAATGATGCACAGTGATACGTCTCAAGATGGCCTGCGTGCAGAGATATTTCTGAGCCATACGCATTGGGATCACATTATGGGATTCCCTTTTTTTACACCCATTTATTTGCCAGGCTCTCAACTGAAGATTTATGGCCCCGTCACCTATGAGGAGGCAACCCTCAAAGAGGTCCTCAGCGGGCAATGGACTTACCGTCACTTTCCGGTGCGGCACGATGAGTTATCGGCGCATATCGAGTATGTCGACTTAAAGGAAGGTGCATACGAACTGGGTGACGGCCTCAAGTTAACGACAAAATACCTGAATCATCCGCTGTTGTGTCTGGGGTATCGGTTCGAATATTCGGGCCGGACAATCTGTACGGCATTTGATACCGAACCCTTTCACAATCTGTTTTGCATCAGTTCGGATAATTCCTCCGACGATGCCGCCATGGCTGCCGAGGGCGCACAGGCCGCAGCTGAGGAAAATGCGCGTATCGAAACGTTTATCTCCGGCGCCGATCTTCTAATTTACGATGCTCAATACACTCGGGCGGAATATGAAGCCACACGAAAAGGCTGGGGCCACAGTCCGATTGAACATGCCATCGAAACTGCCGGACGATGTGGTGTCAAGCGACTGGCTTTATTTCATCACGATATCCAAAGAACAGACGATGATATTGATGCCCTAGCTTTGCGATATGAACAGCAGGAGTATAAAAACGGTACTGAGGTCTTTTTCGCACACGAAGGTATGGTGATCCATATATGACATGGTCGGCATGAATTTCCAACCAAAGGCAAATCTTACCGTGTCAACCGGATGAAGAAACGGATGACCTCAGTTGTCATATTCAGTTGCCAATCTGTCCGACCCCTTGAACAGTACTTGCTCTTAAATATTTATATTTAATGTTAAATCGATATGTTATTATGATGAATGCCTTAGTTCTCAATAGAATAAAATGAGCAAATTCACAGAGCCGAACAAATTAATCTATGTGGTATGGCATGTTGGATCAATTATTGCAAATTAAGCATTGCAAATTAGGGGTAACGGCACCGATCCATTTATTTGACGTCGAGCCGTGCAATGATGATGGGACAGCCAATCGCAGAAAGCGCAGAGGCGGATCCATCCCGGAGGAGAGTCATGAAAATAGACAACTCGGATAAAAGTCAACGATTAAGCCCAAAACCCGCAGAAAAAACGGGGTCGGGAAACACTCAGGCTGAATTTGCTGAGGTTCTGCAGAAAACAGTACAAACCAAAGGCGGCAACAGT
>JASFGJ010000067.1:0-11480 GCA_050123815.1 Desulfobacteraceae bacterium | reverse complement strand
CTTTTCCTGATGTTTCGCTGTCGATCTTATGACCCGCGAATTTCAAGTGAATCCACACCATCGTTGTCAATCCAACCCGTCCGATCAGTCCTTCTGTTAAAACGGAAACTTGCCTGATGCATAAACCCGAGGTGTTGTTGCTCTGAAGTCAGGTTCGTTTGGGTTGCCCAATCGGGGGGGGAGTCACTGCCCGGCGCCGCATAAACGATGACGCGCCGATAATTTAATGTGTTACAGGAAAGGAGGAAGCCATGTATGACACCATACTGGTCCCGCTTGACGGATCAAAACGGGCCGAAGCGATCTTGCCCCACGTTCAGGCCTTCGGCCGCAGTTCCCAATCGAAAGTCATCCTGCTGACGGCATTGGAGCACAAGATGTTTGTCAGCGCCGAAGGGATTCAGTCGCAATTGGATGCCGGCGAGTTGGAACGACGGATGCAGGCCGCGGAAGATTATCTGACCAACTTGGCGGAGGAATTTCGTCGCATGGACATTGAGACGGAGCATCAGGTGGTCTATGGGCCTGCGGTTGATGTTATCGTTAAAGTTGCCGATGAGGAGGACGTCAGCCTGATTGCCATTGCCAGCCACGGCCGAACCGGATTGAGCCGTGTTTTTTATGGGAGCATTGCCGCCGGGTTGTTGCATGCGGTCGATCGGCCTCTGCTGCTGGTCCGGTCCCGTGGATTCAAATCCGACTCGACGCTGCAATGGGGCAAAGATGTCATTTGAGGAGAATTTCCAGCGCGCCCGGTCGCAATCCTTTGATGTTCGATTGCATGGATCGCCACCCAGTCCAAAGGCCAGGTCGATGAGCGCCGGGTTCGTCCAAGCTGTCAAATAGCACGTCGGGGCGAACTATCTTGTTGCCGGCTGCCGGGCGCAATTGACAATCGTTGAAAATTGGGATAGTTGTCTGTTCATTGTGAGTTTAGTTCGGCAATCTCAACATCTAGCATTGGTTAAAGGGGTGGCCAAGCGTGAGATGCCCTAATTGTGAAAGCAACAATCCGGAGAGTCATAACTTTTGTGGTAATTGCGGCACGAAGTTGTCAAATATATGCCCGGATTGCTCCTTTTTAAATCCCACCGATTTTCAATTTTGCGGGAAATGCGGGACCGCGCTGTCAAGGAACACCGCTTACCTGCCTGGGGAATTCGCTCGCCTTTACAATTATACCCCCAAATTTTTGGCCGACAAAATTTTGAGCCATCGCGGCGCCATCGAAGGCGAGCGCAAAATCATCACGGTGCTGTTTGCCGATCTGGCCAATTCGACCTCGATCTCCGAACAACTCGACCAGGAAACCATGCACAACCTGATGGATGGCTGCATCAAGATCATCTTGAGTGCCGTGCACCACTACGAAGGCATCGTCAACCAGTTTATGGGCGACGGCGTCATGGCGCTGTTTGGCGCACCGGTGGCCCACGAAGATCATGCCCAGCGCGCCTGCCACGCGGCGCTGGCCATCCAAAGCGCCATGGAAACGTTCGGGGCCAAAATTGAGCGGGACACCGGGATGGAATTTCAGATGCGGATCGGGATCAATACGGGGCCGGTGGTGCTGGGCACCATCGGCGACGATTTCCGGATGGACTACACCGCCGTGGGAGACACCGCCAATCTGGGCGCACGCATGGAGAGCAACGCCAGACCGGGCAAAATTATGGTATCCGGGCACACGTATCGCCTGGTCCAGCAATTTTTTCAGTTTGAACCCTTGGGCAGAATTCAGGTCAAAGGCAAGCAGGCGCTTCAGGAGGCCTATGAACTTGTCCGGCCGAGCGACATCAAAACACGCCTTGGCGCTTCGATTGCAAAGGGCCTGACCAATTTTGTCGGCCGGGATAACAGTATCGCGGCGCTGCTGGAAAGGTACCAGGCGGTCGATTCAGGCTCCGGCGCAGTCGTCGGACTGGCGGGTGATGCCGGCATCGGGAAATCGCGTCTGCTTTTTGAATTGCGCCGACAACTGCCGAAAGGTGAACATTACTACCTCGAAGGGCGCTGTATTCAATACGGCAACTCGCTCTCCTACCTGCCCTTTCTGGATATCATCCGCTCCTACCTTGATATCAGCGAAAAAGATGCCGAAGCCGAGATCAAGAAAAAACTGAAGCAAGGGCTTCTCGGGTTCGATAAATCCCTGGCCAGCGCTGTCGCACCCCTGCAGGCGCTGCTGACGCTGACCGTGGATGACCCGGCCTATGCCAAGCTCGAGCCCATCGAGCGCCGGGATCGGACCTATGCGGCGCTGCGCCATTTGTTTGTCAGATTAAGCCGGCAAAAAGTCCTGGTCCTTGCGATCGAGGATCTGCATTGGATGGACAAAACCTCGGAGCATTTTCTGGAGTATCTGGTCGAGAGCCTGCCCCAGGCCCGGATCCTGCTCATCCTGCTCTACCGCCCCGAATATTCGGTTCCCTGGTCGGACAAATCCTATTTCAAACGCATCTTTGTAAATCAGTTGGGCACGCAGTCCAGCAGCAATCTGGTCAAAGCCATTCTCAAAAGCGATGATGTGGATCCATCGCTTATGGACTTGATCCTCAACCGCGCTTCGGGCAATCCACTCTACATCGAAGAGTTCATCTACACCTTGCTGGAAAACGGTTCCATCGAAAAAATCGACGGCCTCTATACATTGAGCCGGGACCGTTCGCAAATCGAAATACCCACTACCATCCAAGGCATTATTGCCGCCCGGCTCGATCGGTTGGAGCACCATCTCAAGCGCACCATGCAGGTGGCTTCGGTTATCGGCCGTAACTTTGCCTACCGGATTCTGCATACCATCATGGGGATGCAGGAGGACCTCAGGGACAACCTGTTCAATCTCCAGAACATGGAGTTGATCTACGAAAAGAACCTCTTTCCGGAGCTGGAGTATATTTTCAGGCATGCCTTGATCCAGGAGGTCGCTTATGACAGCCTGCTCTCCACCAAAAAAATAGATTTTCACCGCAAGGTGGGCGAAGCCATGAAGGAGCTTTTCGATGCGCGAGGCGGCGAATACGCCAGCTTTATCGGAGATCACTTCATGCGCGGCCAGGCATGGGCCAGCGCATATCAATATCTTGACAAAGCCGGGGATGCCGCTGCGCATCTGTTTGCCCATGCCGAAGCCCGCGCCCATTATGCCAGGGCCATAGAGGCCCTTGACCGTCTCGACGACACCCTGGAAAATCGACGGTTGCGTGTGGACACCATCATCAAGCAGACTCTGGCGTCGTGGCGTGCCGATACACCGGAACAAAATCTGAACCGGCTGGCCGAAGCCAAGCACTTCGCAGAAGAGATCGCAAGCGGCAGTGACGTTTCGCAGCAGGACCAGTTGCGGTTGGCCCGTATTCACTTTTGGATGGGGCGGGTTCACTACTCGCGCGGAGAGATGGAAAAAGCGATCGGATTGTTCCGTCAAGTGCTGCCGGTGGCTCAGGCGTGCGGCGACGAAGAACTGCTCTCCATTCCGGCCGGAGCGCTGGGGCAAACCATGGCGGTTTTAGGGCACCTGAACGAGTCCGCCGGCATGTTAACCAAAGCGGCTGACATTTTCCAGCGTCTGGCCAATTGGACGGAGTGGATCCAGGCGAAGAGTTTTCTGGGAACCGCAATCGCCAGCATGGGGCGCTATCGGGAGGGCCTGCAGCACATCGAGGATGCCTTGAACAAAGCCGAGGAGCTGAATTTTTTATCCGGCGTCAGCGTGAGTCATAATTGTTTTGGCTATGCCTATCTTTTTGGGGGTGAGTTGGAAAAGTCGGTGCAATCCGCACAGACCGCCATTGAGGTTGCCCGGCAATCCGGTGACCGGATATACGTCTATGTGGGATCCGGCATATCCGCATGGGCTGCTTGTCGAAAAGGCGATCTGGCCGATGCCGCCAAGTATCTGGCGCAGTGCCGTACCATCGCCGATGAGCTTGGCGGGCGAGTTATCATGGGCGACCTGTTTATTACAGCCGCGGCCGAGACGGCACTCAATGCCGGTCAACCCGACAAGGCCGTTGAATTAGCCCGGCAGGCAGTGGGCATCGCCCGGCAGATCAAAGGCATTCTTGCCGAAGGTATCGCCCGGCGTGTCTGGGCGCAGGCGCTGTGTACAAAGGACCCCAACAGCTGGGATGAGGCGCAGGGATTGCTGGAGCACAGCCTCAAGATTCTGCAGGCCGGCCAGAACAGCAACGAAGTCGCCCGCACCCGACTGATGTGGGGCCGGCTGTGTGCAGACACCGGTCGGACGGAAGCGGCCCACGACCACTGGCAGGAGGCCGTCCGGGAGTTCGACGCCGCCGGTTTGACGCATGAGGCGGAGTCCGCAAAACGCCTGCTGAAGAACTAACAGACCTATCGCCCGAAATTAGGTTTGGCGCTTCTTTCAGAGGAGATGCCAGGCCGGCGCAGAGGCCCCGCACAAGACCAGCGGGACAGGCCGGCCGGTTTTAAGCATCCACTTGAGCATAAACCCCTAATCAAAAAATACTGTAGACGTTAACCTGCTTCCGCAGCCCGGGACAGATCCGCATACGGCGCCTGCGGCGAAGCCAGATCGTCATGCAACTCGGGCGATAGAAGCCCTGTCGCATCGGTAACCATCGTCGGTTTAAAATAGTGCCGGTAGCGTGAATCAATGGTGAATGCCGGTCGATAAACACCGTCTAGCGATTCCGTCGGCCCGATATAGGTCCGCCTGCTGCCGTTGCTGACAATTTTCAGTATGGTTCCAGGGTCGCTGAGGGTCGACAAGGTCGGGGCGCACAGCAGCAGTGAGTCGAAAAGATTGGATGTCATGGTCATCCCCGACAGCAAGTGTCGATACCGGCCATAAAATCGAGCGGTATGGGCAAAGGCCCGCCGGCGATATCCTTTCAGGCTCTGGGAGTCCTTGATGAAACGGACCGTTTCGGGCAGTGGATCCAGTGGCTTCAGAAATAGCGTTGCCCCGTCCATGTCCCGCAGCCGGGTATTGGGAAAAAACAAGCCGCGTTCAAGGCAGTCATGAAAATAGGGACTGTTCAACATGGGGATGGCCAGGGTTACATAAGCCGGCAGGGTGATCTCCGGTGTATCGAGGATAAATGACAACTCCCGCTCAAGCTCGGAAATGCGTCGGGTGGTCATATCAAAAACCAGCCCGTAGTGAAATGCAATGCCGGCCTCCAGACAGCAACGGATCATGTCGATTTGGGGCAGGACGGTGTTCTGGTGTTTTCTGAAATTGACCAGGGTGTCGAGGTCGAAAGATTCGACGCCGCAAAAAAGTGCTCCGCACCCGGTTTCAGCAGCCCGCTCTATATTTTCTTTCTTAAGAAAGAAATCGCTGGTTACCTCCGCCGTCCAATTATGAAAAGCGCCCTTTTCGTATAGCTGCCCCAGCAGATCAAATCGATCGGCCATGAATTTGGGGTCGCGGGACGCAAAGTTATTGTCCAGAAAGTGGACATAACCCCGGCGGCCGAGTGCCGTGAACTGCTGCTTGAGGTAGTCAACGGCATAGGTCTGGTAGCGCACCTGTTCTGCAGTCAGAGAGCAAAAATTGCACCGGAAATAACAGTTTCGGCTCGACTCGACATAGCCGAGCAGCTTCATCCAGTAGGTCAGGTCGTATCGCGGCACCACCCATCCCGACTCCCGATAGAGTTCCGAAACATAGGCTGCACCGAAAACATCATGGATCACATCGGCCAACTGCTCGATGTCGCCGGTGCAGCAGTAGTCGAAAAAATTGGCGGCGTGCCCGGGAATGGCGCGGATGGCCGACCCGCCGGCGACAACCACCGCCCCGGGAGCCTTGGTTCGGACGTAGGCTGTGATGTGCAGCATCCGGTCAAAGGCCGTGTTCAATCCGGTCAACACCACCATGTCGGGAAAACTCAGCACGGTTTCGTCTTCCAGCGGCCCGCTGTAGATCTCGTCATAAAGCATGATGTCGCAAAGGCGGGAGGAAAAAAGCCCGGCAAGGTAGGCCGGCGTCATGGCTTGAGGGATGCGAAGTTTGCGACGAACAGGGAGCCGGATTTCGTCGAAGTGGCAGTTGACAATCAGGACACGTCGTCTTTGGTGCATGATCAGGAAACTCCGGCTGCAGTGCATACCTCTACGAGGCGGAACATGGATCTACTGCTTTTACATGAGCCCTAACAAGTGCTATCAGCGCGAAAAGTATCCCCACATCGTCTAAACGTGTGCTCGCCGGCTGTCGGGCTTGATGAGCACCCGTGCAGGCCTGTGCTGTGATCCGGCCGGCGGATCTGTTGGAGCGCGGTCAGCACGGATAGTGTTTTGAGATGCCGGGATGAGTCCTTCGCAACGATATAACCTTTATACCGATTTTGTGTCTGATTTGCAAGCCTTTCAAATCGTTCCATATCTTCTTTAAGGCGTCTTTGAAAAAGACGCGGCGGCGTTAATACCAATGCGTATCGATTGACAATCCGATGGCGGAAGCGTTAGATTGCTTTTCAGGTCCCACCTTACGATTTCCATAAGTTGATTTAACACAGGTAAAGAATCATGAAAGATGCGACGAAGTATTTTGGTTCGGATGTATTTGTACCGTTAACGTACCTTTACGGCTGGGAGGCCAACCAGGTGGCCCATACAATGATGGGCTTTGCCGGTGCCATGCTGTTTGCGTTTGCAGTGGTCGAACTGGGATGGTCCCACTGGTGGGCGCTGCTGTTTCTGGTCATACCGATCCTGAAAGACACCACCGATTACCTGGTCGATATCCACAGTGTGGGCGGAACATTTACCATCACGGAACATATCAAAAAAGAGTTGCTCATTGATGGTGTCACCGATTGCTTTTTCTGGTCGGCGGGAGCCGTCCTGGCCATCTTTTTTTATTTCGCAGCCAACAGCAGCAGCGCGATGGTCTATGTTGTACTCATATTGGTTGGGCTCTATGTTTATTTCGGTGCCAAAAAGCTGTATCGCGATAACAAAACGCGTCTAAACCGGTTCGATCGATCCGGCCTGCCGATACACATCCGCCTGCCCCAGCTGCACTGCCGGTTTGAATCGCATGATCAAGCCGTGGCCACGATCCACCGTTTCATGACCGATCAACATCTCACGCATCTGGTGCTGGCAGGTCCGGCCCGTTCCGGTAAAACCAGGCTGTGCTGCGCCATCGGCACCCATCTGACGATACAGAACAAAGCCGTATACTATCGGACATCGGAAAAACTGAGGGAGGATCTCCTGCAATGGATGCAAGACGATCCAGGCGGTGATCGGCTGCAGAAATTGAATGCTGCAGAGTTTGTTATCTGTGACGATGCCCTTGATCCCTATTCGACCGATTTGGAGCCGGACCTGCAAGCGGCGCTTGGCCAAAAGCGCGTCATTTGGGTTCTGGCACGTCACAATCAAAGCATTGCTGAATGGCAGCAGTGGTTAAAGAGGCTGTTCGGCCTTGACGAACCGCCGGTGATCACAATCGTATCGTCGCCCGCTTCCGCTTCGGGATCCAATCCCACCCGACAACCGATTATTTCCCATCTCATGTCCTGGTTGACATTGGGGACGGCGGTCCTATCCTTCTTTATTGTCTTCTGTGTGTTGATATTCATGTAATCACTCTTTGCAGTGGGGCCGAATCATGCCTGATAACGGAACCATGATGCAATATTTTCATTGGTATTATCAAAGCACCGACGCTGCCCCTGACCTTTGGGAGCAAGTGACCCGGCAGAGCGTCGACCTGTCCGAACTCGGGATCAGCGCCCTCTGGCTGCCGCCTCCCTATAAAGGCGCTGCCGGCAGGCACGATGTGGGCTATGGCATATATGATCTGTACGATCTTGGCGAGTTCCATCAAAAGGGCAGTGTGCGGACAAAGTATGGGACCCGGCAGCAGTATTTGAAGGCCATCAAATCCGCCCATCTTGCCGGCATGCAGGTTTATGCCGATGTGGTGCTGAACCACAAGGCCGGCGCAGACGACACCCAATGGGTCAAGGCCTCCCGTGTTCACTATGACAACCGCAACTTCCATTATGGCGACGAAACCTGGATCGAAGCCTGGACCCATTTCTACTTCCCGGGCAGAGGGGATAAATACTCCGATTTCAAATGGCACTATCACCATTTTGACGGTGTGGACTGGGCACACAACTTGGGCGAAAAGGCCATTTTTAAATTTCTGGGTCTGGGTAAAGACTGGGAAAAAATGGTCTCGGGCGAACACGGAAACTACGACTACCTGATGTTTTCTGATTTGGATATGAATCACCCCGAGGTCCGCACTGAACTGGCCCGCTGGGCCAAGTGGTTCATCCGGACAACCGATGTGGACGGTTTCCGCCTCGATGCGATAAAGCATATTCAATACTCCTTTTTCAGAGACTGGCTCTCTTTTCTGCGGCGGGATCTTGATCCCAAGGAGATATTTGCCGTCGGCGAATATTGGAGCTCACAGGTTGGAGAACTGATCCATTACCTGGACAAAACAGACGGCTTGATGTCCCTGTTCGACGCCCCTCTCCAAAATAATTTTTATCTCGCGTCCCGTGCGCCCGGCGGACACTACGATATGCGGCGGCTGCTGGACAACACTCTGGTGGCAGCGGATCCCGTCCATGCCGTAACCCTTGTGGACAATCACGACACCCAGCCCTGTCAGGCTCTGGAACGTTGGGTCGACTGGTGGTTTAAACCGTTGGCCTATGCGGTCATTCTCTTGCGGCAGGATGGGTATCCATGTGTCTTTTACCCTGATTATTACGGCGCCGAGTACAACGACTGCGGCCAACACATCACCCTGGCCCCGGTGCCAGGGCTGCATGAGATGATACATGCCCGCAAGCACTTGGCGTACGGGCAACAACGCGATTACTTTGACCATCCCGATCTGATCGGCTGGACCCGGCAAGGTGACGGCGAACACCCCGGATCGGGTTTGGCCGTGCTGATGTCCAACGGGCCGGGTGGCCGAAAATGGATGAATGTCGGCGATGCTCATGCCGGGAAGACTTTCAGCGACACACTCGGGAACCTGCCCGGGACGGTAATCATAAATGAGCACGGTTGGGGTGAATTCATGACGCGTGGCGGATCGGTCTCGGTGTGGGCGCCCTCTGGGCAGTGATGAACAGATCGATCATGCAACAGGCTTTTGCTTGGCTAATTTTCGGGTGAGCGGGAAGGCGGATTGCCGGAGGGCCGCAGGCGGCCGAGCAGACGCGTGCCCACATAGTGAATCCCCTCCACCTTGAAAAGCCACCCCCCCAGCGCCATGCAGCCAACGAACAGAGCGGTCGTTGCGGCGATGATCGTGGCACTGCCGGAAAAAGAGGCCGGGTCGATCCATTGCAGCAGGGCCCCCCGCCACAACCACAACACGCCCCACAGCGGTATCCCGGCCAGAACGGCCTTGGCAAAGGTTCCATACACCCGGGAACTTTCCTTGTTGCCGCTGCGGCGGTTCCACGCCATAAACAGCACCGCCACCTGGATGATGGCCGATATGGAGATGGCCAGCGCCACACCCAGCAGGCCGTAAGTTTTCAGCCCGATCCAGTAGATCGGCAGGCTGACGATCACGGCAAGGGTGCCGTATATGGCCGGCAGCAGGGTGTTCTGCATGGCGTAGAACCCCCGGTTCACAACGGTCTGGGCCGATATGGCCACCGCACCCACCAGCAGGCCTGCCAGTGCCAGGGCAGTCATGCGAGTGTCTTCGGCATGAAAGGCCTTGCGTTCAAACAGCACCCGCACGATCTCATGACGCAGCACCATCATCAACACGGAGGTCGGGATGACCAGGGTCGCCAGGTGTCGCAAAAGGTTGTTGAACATCCGGTTCATCTCGTTCCAGCGCTTCTCGGCCGCCAGGCGGGCCAGAAACGGATACGAGGCCACCCCCAAGGCCTGGCCGAAAAAGGCCACCAGCATCATCATGATGATCTTTGCATAATCGAGCCAGGCGATTCCGCCCTCTTCCAGATAGCTGCCGAAAAACTTTGAGAAGATCTCCATGGAAAAGATCATGGTGAGCCCCAGCATCAACGGCAACGTCAGCAGGATATAGCGCCGCAGATCCTTGTGGCGCATATCGAACCGCAAACGGAACCTCAGGCCCACGTCGCGAGCGCCGAAAATTTGAACGACAAAGTTACCGATAACGGCCCCGCCCAGCGCCCCCCAGGCAAATCCCTGCACGCCCATGCGGGGTCCTAGAAACAGCCCGCCGCAGATGATCCCAAGATTATAGATCAATGGCGCAAGCGCCGGGATCAGAAAGCGCTCTTTGGCAAACTGCACCGCCATCAGCAGGCCCCCGGCAAAGAAGCAGAACTGCGCCGGCAAGACGATCCGCGTCATATGCGCAACCATTTTCAAGAATTCGGGATCGCTTCTGCCCAATGCCAGATACGGAACGATCTGAGGCGTGAACAGCATGCCCATGGCGATCAGTACAATCATCAGCGTGCCGAAGGTGGTGAGGATAATCGAAAAGGCCCGCCAGGCGCCGGCTTCATCATCAGCGGCCAGGTACCTTGAAAAGATGGGAATAAAGGTCACCGACAGAAAACCGCTGGCCAGGATGTGGTTGAGGATCTCCGGCAGTACAAACGCTACGCGATAGGCATCCACGGCTGCGCCGGCCCCCGCCACGGCGGCAATGACCATTTCGCGAACAGTGCCCATGACGCGGCTCAAAAAGATGCTCGCCATCATGATCAGCGTAGCGATGCCGATTTTTTTATAGTCTGCCTGTACCATTGGCCTCCGAATTGCGAAGGTGTCCGGTTCCAAATTCGCAATATGATGAGGCGGCCGCCCCTGCCGCGCATCCGCTGTCTTTGCATACCCGCAATAGAAAACAGGTATGAAGTTGAGTATGTATATATACGTTATCATTTAAAATCAACAGCTTAAAAGGGGCGATGAGGCAGGCCAAATCAATCCTACAAATAAAAAATGGAAAGAGTGACATCGCTCACAGCATTCGATTGTTATAACAGCTATTAGCATGGACGTTTGTCCAGCATATTGCAGCTTCCGTATCGACCCAAACATAAACAGATTCATGCTTCATATTCGTTTTATCGTTTTACGCGATCTGGATGCGGCTGAATATGCCCCATTGAAATTTGTCCACATCATAGCGAGCCCGTCCGACGGCGCCAATGGTGGCCCTTTCCTCCGGTGCATACGTTGCTAATGCACCAGTGAACCCGATTTCAGGCATTGGGTCAAAAGACCTCAATCTTAAGCAAGTTCCGTACAAATCGGCTTTTGGCTTGACAACTCAGCTCAGGTTAGCAAAAATTAATTATTTCTACTCAATGGCTTATCTGCGTTCTTCTCTGCAATGATCTGATCGGCCCTTCCATTCGACTGCATCCAAGCTATGTCTCCAAAAAGGTATTGTGCATTTGCAGGCGTTCGGTCGCCAAGCAAGGCAAGGAGAAATGAAAATGATTTTTCTGGGAGCTAGTCGAGATACCGATTCTTTTCAAGCC
>JASFGJ010000066.1:0-11493 GCA_050123815.1 Desulfobacteraceae bacterium | reverse complement strand
TGTTGGTTCAAGTCAAGCGTTGGGTGATTTCGGGCGGTTGACCAGTTCACGCAATGCCGTTTGGGCTTCACCCACCACGTACAGGGAGCCGGCAATACAGATCACGTCGTCCGCATTGCTGGTATCCAGGGCATGGCGTACCGCCAATGCCACATCCCCGATGGTGGTGACATCGGCCAGGTGGGATTTTGCCAGCACCGACAGCCGTTCGGCGCTGTTCGCACGATCGATCTTGGGTTGCGTAACCACCATGCGACGGCAGGCTGATGCCAGATCCTTCAGGATTGCCTCGGACGGTTTATCGTCAAGGATGCCGATTACCATTGTGATGCGTCTATTTGCATATCGGGTGCGCAGATGGTGCGCCAAAGCACGGGCCGCCATAAGGTTGTGTGCACCATCCAGAATAACTTCAGGGCAGTGCCGGACGACTTCTAACCGCCCCGGCCATGAAGTCTCGGCCAGTGCCCGCACGATTGATTGCTCGGGAATCTCGACAAAAGCTGTTTTTACGAGCGTTTCACAGGCGGCCAATGCCAGGGCGGCATTGCCGATCTGATGTTCCCCGGCTAGATTCAGCTTTAAATTACGGTAAGTCTTGGCCATGCCGTAGTAATTGAAGGCGCCGTTCGCCTGACGCCTGTGGCGAAAATCAGACCCCATTAAAAAAGCGGATGCCTTCGTTTTTCGGACCTGTTCAAAAACAACCCGTCGGGCCGATGGTTGCCGCACCCCCGTAACCAGTGGAACCTTCGGTTTGATGATGCCGGCCTTCTCACGGGCAATTGCAGCGATGGTGTTGCCCAGGTATTCTTTGTGCTCCAGCGATATATTGGTGATGATCGAAAGATCCGGTTTCAGAACGTTGGTAGCATCCAAACGCCCTCCCATTCCGGTCTCGATAACGGCCCAATCGACCTTCTTGCGACCGAATTGATCCAGCGCCATGGCCGTTGCAAACTCAAAAAAGGTGGGTTGACGATCCAGATGTTTGATTCCGGCGACACGCTTGTATCCATCAAGAACATCGGCATCCGCAATCGGTGCGTTATTGATACAGATTCGTTCGTTGAACCGTTCCAGATGGGGGGATGTGTAGCGCCCGACGCGATACCCGGCAGCGTGCAGAATCGTGGAGAGCATGGCGGCCACGGATCCTTTGCCGTTGGTTCCGGCAATGTGGATCGCGCGAAAATTCAGTTGAGGGTCTCCCAACTGCGATAAAATGTGTCGGATCGTCTCCAATCCCAGTTTAATTCCAAACCGCCGCAGACCATACATGGCGGCCAGACAGTTTTCATACGCCTTACCGGCCATTGCTCCTCCAAAATTTAAGTACAAAGACCCGGCCTCATCAAACGTGAGTGCCGGGTCTTGGAATGAACTTGATTTGGATTAACGATATCGTTTTCGACGGGCAGCGGCGATACGCTGACGGCGCAAAGCTTCGCGTTGTTTGCGTCGGCGATATTCGCTTGGCTTTTCATAGCTTTTTTTCAATTTCAAACGCTTGAAAAGACCGTCATTTTGAATCTTCTTTTTTAAGATTCGCATGGCTTTTTCAAGATCGTTGTCTTGAACGCGAACTGTGATTTCCTTCAACCTGTCTCGCCCCCTTCCATCCATCCGCCGAAAGTCGGTAACACTCTGGATGGTTATTCGTCATGCTTATCTAATGTAAACATCTGCCTATACATGGCAATGGTCTCGAATGCAACTAAAAAATGAGAAACTATAAGGTTGACTAAAATCAAGGTTTCAGTAATAGTGGTAACCTTTTTGAAACGCTATCCATCAAGGCAATATTTCTATAACGAGTTTTAAACCTATAACAAAAAGGAGGTCACATGCGTCTGATTCTACTGGGGGGGCCCGGAGCAGGCAAAGGAACCCAAGCCAACTACATCAAAGAGAAATACCAGATTCCTCAAATTTCAACCGGCGACATGCTGCGTGCTGCGGTTAAAGCCGGGACCGAGTTGGGCTTGAAGGCCAAGGAGTATATGGATTCCGGTGGATTGGTGCCTGATGATGTCATCATTGGACTGGTTAAAGAACGGATCCAGGAGTCTGACTGCGCCAAAGGTTTTTTGTTTGACGGTTTCCCGCGTACCATTCCCCAGGCCGATGCCATGAAAGAGGCGGGCGTTGCCATCGATGCCGTAGTAGAGATCGATGTTCCGGATGACGAGATCATAAAACGAATGAGTGGCCGCCGGGCTCACCTTGCCAGCGGCCGAACCTATCACGTCATCTACAATCCCCCCAAAGAGGAAGGCAAGGACGACGTCACCGGAGAGCCTCTGGTGCAGCGCGATGACGACAAAGAAGAGGTCGTGCGCAAGCGCCTCGATGTATACCATGCCCAGACCGAACCCCTGGTCGCTTACTATAAGGATTGGGCCAAAAGCGGTGAAAGCGGTGCCCCCAAACACATCGCCATTGCAGGCGTGGGCAAAGTCGAAGAAATTCGTGACCAGATCTATGGTGAACTGGATCAGGTTAAGTAACTGCTGTTCACTATCAATCAAAAAAGCCCTGAACCGAGCGGTTCAGGGTTTTTTTTCAAGCAACTGCGCAGCCATTTGAAACGCCTGATCGCGGCTTTCGATGATACCGGACAGACGGGCCTCTTCGATCCGACGCAACAGCGTGCCAATTAGCGGCGAAGGGGCCAAGGCGAATCTATTCTGCAAGTCGTGGCCGTTGAGCAGTGGCAGTTGATCCGGTGGGGCGGCCTTTTCAAAGTAAATTGACATCGTTTTCCTGATAAATTCAAGATAGGCGGCTTGATTTTCATGATCCTCTTTTCCCAGGCAGTCCGCAACGGCATGCAGCAGTACATAGGGTGTTAATGGGCCACACTGGCGCAGAAAGCGTCCCAGGGACTTGGCCTTGAAACCGGTGCCGCGCTGCGACAAGTACAGATTCAAAGGCCACTGATGATGGGTAACCATCTGTTCAATCCACTGGCTGTGTCGGGAAGAGATCCGCAGGCGGCGGCAGATCCGTCGGGCCAGCGCTGCGCCGCATACTGCGTGCCCGTAAAAATGGATCCGTCCGGATCCATCCTGCACCCGACATGCAGGCTTGCCGATATCATGCAACAGGATGGCCAGTTTCAGCAGGACCTTGAACTCGGCGGGGATCGATACCACGAACGGTTGGCCGGCGGGCGGTACGATTTCGTCAGGCCGTTTGAGCAGTGTTTCAACGGCATGATACGAACGCAGCGTGTGCTGCCAGACATCGACCCGGTGGTACTGATTCTGGGGGCAGGCTCTGAGCTCGGTCATTTCGGGCAATACGGCTTCCAGGGTGCCGCATTCGGCCATTTCCAAAATCTGTGCATGACTTTTACGGTGGTCTAAAATCAGGCGCAATTCGGTCCAAATCCGTTCCCCAGCCGCATTCCGAATACGCAATGCGTGAGCAGCGAGGGCACGCTTCGTCTCTGTGGTGAAATACAGCCCCAGGCGGATCGCCATACGATGTGCGCGCAGCAGTCGAACCGGGTCCGCTTCGAAAATCCGATTCGAAATCATTCGGATGCGTTTGTTATTCAAATCGTTTATTCCGCCGACACAGTCGATAATCCGGCCGTCTTTCAGGTGACAAGCCAGACCGTTGATGGTAAAATCGCGATCTTCGATATCCGAAGCGATGTCATTTCCCTTTAAGGGGGCGACATCGATGGTGACCGGTCCTTTAACGATCCGATACAGATTGAAGCGCTCTTTGCCGAGCAGTACCAGACGGCCATTAATTTTCCGGGCCAGCGTCTCGGCATAGCCCATTGCATCTGTGCCGACCGCCAAATCAAGATCGGCGGGATGCCGTCCCATGAGATAGTCGCGCACTGAACCCCCGACCAGGTATACATCCGGTTCCGGTTCAAGCAAGTGGTTGGGCAGAAACAGCTTCATGTTGTGACCCTTACGTCGCGGTGTGTGAAAAGCCGGGTGCTTATTTCGCCCGGCAGCCCCTGTAAGCGCCAAGTTGGTATTTATTGCTCGGGCACGAACAATAGGCGCATTTGGTTGTAATTGCACAAATAACTTAGCGCTTATACCGGCAGGCCCTGCCTCAGGATATGGCATCCTGAATCCAGACGCAAGCCAGGTGTCAAAAATCCTTGACAGCCCCGATTGCCTTGATATAAGCATGTCACAATATAAAGGAACCCGCCCTGCTGGAGAGAATTTCGAAGCAATTTTCTCCTTAGATTAGCAACTTCTATTCCTCCAACGTATTCAAAAGTTTCATGGTCACCGGAAGGGCGATAATACCCGGCAAGAAAAAAAAACACTGATGAATCAAACAGTTCGGCATGGGTTCTCGCGCATTTGCTGTGCGCAATCAGACATGATGAGTTTGCGACACTGGTGTGAATACAAGTTAAAGCATTCAACCAAGCGCCTATTTTAAACTTTAGAATCAGAACCAGCCATTGGAGACATGTGAATGAACGTATCAGAACTAAAAAGCAAAAAAATTAACGAGTTGACCCAGCTGGCAAAAAAACTCAAAATTGAAGGTTACGCCGGGATGCGCAAGCAGGAGTTGATCTTTTCTTTGCTTCAGGCGCAGATTGAAAAAAACGGCCTTATCTATGGCGAAGGCACGCTCGAGATTCTGCCGGATGGATTTGGTTTCCTAAGAGCGCCCAGCTACAACTATTTACCCGGCCCGGATGATATCTATGTGTCCCCTTCGCAGATCCGACGCTTTAACCTGAGAACCGGCGACACGGTTTCGGGACAGATTCGTCAACCCAAGGAGTCCGAACGCTATTTCGCACTTCTCAAGGTTGAGGCCATCAATTATGAAGATCCGGAATCGGCGCGGGATAAGATCCTTTTTGACAATTTGACACCGCTCTATCCGGATGAAAAAACCAACCTCGAGGTCGATTCGGAAAACTATTCCGCACGCATCATGGATCTGCTGACACCCATTGGTTTCGGTCAGAGGGGATTGATCGTTTCGCCGCCGCGTTCCGGTAAAACCATGCTGCTGCAATGCATCGCCAACAGCGTCGTCAAAAATCACAAGGACATCATTCTGTTTGTGTTGCTTATCGACGAACGGCCCGAGGAAGTAACCGACATGGAGCGTTCGGTGCGTGGTGAAGTGATCAGTTCAACGTTTGATGAGCCTGCGGAACGGCACGTTCAGGTGGCGGAGATGGTGATCGAGAAAGCCAAGCGGCTGGTTGAGCACAAGAAAAATGTGGTGATACTGCTCGACAGCATCACCCGCCTTGCCAGGGCGTACAACTCGGTCATGCCGCCCTCCGGCAAGATTCTGTCCGGTGGTGTCGACTCCAACGCCTTGCAGCGTCCCAAACGTTTTTTTGGTGCGGCTCGAAACATCGAAGAGGGCGGCAGCCTGACCATCATCGCTACAGCGTTGATCGATACCGGCAGCCGTATGGATGAAGTGATCTTCGAAGAGTTCAAAGGCACCGGTAACCTGGAGATTCAACTCGATCGCCGTCTGGCGGATAAGCGCATCTTCCCGGCCATCGATATTAAGAAGTCCGGTACCCGCAAAGAGGAATTGCTGCTGGATGAGGCCACCTTGAATCGGGTTTGGATCATTCGCAAACTGCTCGCTTCGCTCAATCCTGTGGATGCACTTGAATTTTTGCTTGATAAAATGCAAGGAACCAGCGATAATAAGGATTTTCTAGAATCCATGAATGCTTGATATGTGTAGGGGGTTGAAATAAAAATGAAAACGGACATTCATCCAGATTATTCTCAAACGTCTATTAAGTGTGCCTGCGGGAACGTTATGGAGGTCGGTTCCACCAAAAGCGGCATCCACATCGAAATTTGCTCGAAGTGCCATCCATTTTTCACCGGTAAACAAAAGTTGGTGGATACGGCCGGGCGCATTGAGCGCTTTCGTAAAAAGTACGAGAAATTTCAAAAAAAATAGGTACCTTATAGGATTCGCCGTTCGATACGGCGCCGATCAAGCTGTCCGACCTCCGGTCGACAGCTTGTTCTCTTTTGTGCGAACCTTAAGGGCAGGATCATGTTTGAAAAATTAAAAGGTGTAGAAGATCGTTTCTGCCGTTTGGAGACGCTGCTCAGCGATCCAGAGGTGTTGCAGGATCGTACGGCCTACCAAAAGTACGCGCGGGAACACGCTGATCTGGCCGAAATCGTCAATGTGTTCAGGAGCTACAAGCAGACCGACCAGGAAATGGACGACAGCCTGGAACTGCTTAAGGACAGCGATCCGGAGATCAAGAGTCTGGCCAAAGAGGAGATCGACCGGCTCAGCGAACGCAAGGAGCAGCTTGGAGCACAGCTCAAGCAATTGCTGATTCCCAAAGATCCGCTGGATGGGAAAAACGTTTTACTTGAGATTCGTGCCGGCACCGGCGGGGACGAAGCCGGCCTGTTCGCCGCCGACCTTTACAAAATGTACAGCCGCTACGCGGAGGCGCGGAATTGGAAAGTAGACGTGATGGATCACCACACCACTGGAGTGGGCGGGCTTAAGGAGATTATTGCCCTGGTCAAAGGCAAGGGTGCATACTCCAGATTTAAGTATGAAAGCGGTACCCATCGCGTCCAGCGCGTACCGACCACCGAGACTCAGGGGCGGATCCACACGTCGGCCGTAACTGTCGCTGTGCTGCCTGAGGCCGATGACGTTGAGGTGGAGATCGATCCCAACGCGTTGCGCATCGATGTGTTTCGCTCCACCGGCCCCGGCGGTCAATCCGTCAATACCACAGACTCAGCGGTGCGCATCACGCATCTGCCCACTGGGCTTGTGGTGACATGCCAGGATGAAAAGTCGCAGCATAAGAATAAGGCCAAGGCCATGAAAGTGCTGCGGGCGCGCCTGTTGGACCAAAAGATCCAGGAACAAAACGCCCAGCGCTCCCAGGAGCGCAAAAACCAGGTGGGCAGTGGAGACCGAAGTGAACGCATTCGTACCTATAACTTTCCCCAGGGAAGAGTCACCGACCATCGTGTCGGCCTGACCCTGTACAAGCTCGATCAGATCCTGCAAGGGGAGGTGGATGAAATCATCGAAGCTTTGATCACTTACTATCAGAGTCAGTCCCTTCAGAATGCCGAGTAACGACGCTTCACCCGGTCCAAAATGGACCATCATTAAAACGCTGGAGTGGACCGCAGATTATTTCAGACAACACGGGATCGCCCAGGCGCGTGCCGTGGCTGAAATCCTTCTGGCCCACATCCTTTCTTGTCAGCGCATCGATCTTTACCTGCGACACGACCAACCCCTGAACGAAGCGGAGCTGGCCCGTTATAAACAGGTCATTCGGCGGCGGACGAAATTTGAGCCTGAGGCCTATATTGTTGGGCAAAAGGAATTCTGGTCTTTGCCGTTGCAGGTCTCTGCCGACGTTCTGATCCCGAGGCCCGAGACCGAGTGTCTTGTTGAATCGGTCCTCGAAAAGCTTCCGGCGGATGACATCGTCAGCGCACTCGAACTCGGCGTTGGATCCGGCGCCATCACCATCGCTTTGGCCCACGAGCGACCGCAATGGTGTTTTTGGGCCTCCGACATCTCCCATCGCGCCGTCGCCGTTGCACGCGCCAATGCGGTGCGCCTGCTGCCGATGACAGCCATCCGATTTTTTGTCGGGCGCTGGTTTGAAGCACTCGATACACATGCACCCGCATTTGACCTGATCGTTTCCAATCCGCCATATATTCCGACATCGCAACTGGACCAGTTGCAGCCGGAGATAAAAACCTTTGAGCCCTATTCGGCCCTGGATGGTGGGGCTGACGGGATGGAAAGCCTCGCACAAATTATCGACACTGCCCACATCCATCTGAATCCCGGAGGCTGGCTGATACTTGAAATGGGCCATGACCAGAAATCACAGGTCCAGCAGCGTGCCAAGTGTCATAACGCCTATGATCTTGTCGAATTTCGCAATGATTACAGTGGGTATCCGAGGATAGCCCAAATCCGGCGCGGACCGGTTTAAGGACCTTTTTGTCCTAAAATTATTCAAAAAACGCGTACGAAAAGTATTGCGGATTGAATTGGGATTTGTTACGTATTCCTGATTTTAATTCACACGTCCGTGGACCCGGGTCCTGGTGCTTTTCCTGGAAAAGTCGGATGCGGGGATGAAGCGGGCGCAGGCCAAACCAAAGATAAGGAGTATAAGATGGCTTACGTTACCATGAAAGAGTTGTTGGAAGCTGGCGTTCATTTCGGTCACCAGACCAAGCGCTGGAACCCGAAGATGAAACCTTACATTTTCGGGGCGCGAAACGGTATTTACATCGTTGATCTGCAAAAAACCGTCCGCATGTTTAAAACGGCGTACCAATTTATCACCGATACGGTGGCCGGTGGAAAATCGGTACTGTTCGTCGGCACCAAAAAACAGGCCCGCGAATCGATCTACGAGGAAGCCAATCGTTGCGAAATGTTTTATATTCACAATCGATGGTTGGGCGGCATGCTGACAAACTTCCAGACCATCAAAAAGAGCATCGACCGTTTGAATCACCTCAATACTATCGAAAACGATGGTTCCATAAATCTCTTTCCTAAAAAAGAGCGTCTCAAACTGGGCAAGGAGCGCGTCAAACTGGATAACACACTGGGCGGCATCCGCAACATGGGGAAACTGCCCGGCGCGATTTTTATCGTGGATCCGAAAAATGAGGCCATCGCCGTTCGGGAAGCCCGTCGTCTGAACATTCCGATCGTGGCGATTGTCGATACAAATTGCGACCCGGATGAGATCGATTACATCATTCCGGGCAATGATGACGCCATTCGAGCGATCCGACTGATTTCTTCGCGCATCGCCGAAGCCTGCATCGAAGGCCGCAAATCCTTTAAGGAACTCAAGCAGGCGCAAACCGACAAGGAAGCCGAAGAACTTACTGAAATCGAATCAACGTCAGCAACCCTTAAACCGGGTGAGCGCAAAGTCATCTCCAACGGCAGTGAAGGGCCGATTGTTGAGATTATTCGTAAATCCGGTGAGGAAGAGGCAGCTGAGGAAACCACAACTGAAGATAGCGGTGCGGCACCTGATGCCGAAACCGAAGCAACAGGAGAATAAGAAGCAATGTCTACAATCAGTGCAGCAATGGTAAAAGAGCTACGAGAGAAATCCGGAGCCGGTATTATGGACTGCAAGCAAGCCCTGGCTGAAAATGACGGAGACATGGATAAGGCCGTTGATTTTCTGAGAAAGAAAGGGCTGGCGACTGCCGCCAAACGTGCGGGACGGGCCACCAGTGAAGGCACCGTGCAGTCCTATATTCATATGGGTGGAAAAATCGGCGTTATGGTGGAAGTAAATTGTGAAACCGATTTCGTCGCCAAAACCGATGATTTTATTGAGTTCGCCCGGAATCTGGCCATGCACATCGCCGCCACAAGCCCGGTGGGCATAACGGCGGAGGATGTTCCTGAAGATGTTATTCAGCGCGAGCGGTCGATCTACCGGGACCAGGCGGTGGAAATGGGCAAACCGGAGAAGATGATTGATAAGATCGTGGATGGCAAGCTTAGCAAATTCTTCAAGGAGAGTTGCTTGATGGATCAGCCCTTTGTGCGCGATCCGGAAAAAACCATCACCGATTATTTGAACGAAGTTATCGCCAAGACCGGAGAGAAGGTTACCATCAAACGCTTTGCACGTTTTCAGGTAGGAACGGATTAGATTTTGAATGCTCCAAAATATAAACGCATTCTGTTAAAGCTTAGCGGAGAGGCCCTGATGGGTGAGCAGAGCTTTGGTATCGATCCGCAAATGCTGCAGTATGTGGCTCGCGAGTTCAAACAGGTGCACGATTTAGGTGTGGAAATCGCTGTTGTTGTCGGTGGGGGCAATATCTTCCGCGGCGTCAAAGCAAGCTCATTTGGCATGGAGCGCACTTCAGCGGATCACATGGGTATGCTTGCCACAGTGCTGAACAGCCTCGCGCTGCAGGATGCGCTGGAAAAACGGGGCATGCAGACACGGGTGCAAACGGCGATCTCGATGCATGAGGTGGCCGAACCTTATATTTTACGGCGCGCCTTGCGACATTTGGAAAAAGGACGTATCGTCATATTTGCCGCCGGCACGGGCAATCCATACTTTACGACCGATACGGCCGCCGTGCTGAGGGCGCAGGAAATTCACGCCCAGATTCTGCTCAAAGCAACCAAGGTGGACGGTCTGTACGACGCCGACCCGGTTGAGCATCCGGATGCGGAATTTATCGATACGATTTCCTACATGAAGGTGCTTGAAAAGCAGCTTCGGGCAATGGACATGACGGCGATTTCGTTGGCAATGGACAATGATCTGCCACTGGTAATATTCAACCTGAAGCAAGCGGACAATATCCACAAAGTGATCTGCGGCCAACGCGTGGGAACATTGATCGCTAACTGATTATAGACTCAAACATAATCTTCTTGGCAATCAGATGAGGTGACGCTGATGATTGAAGAAACATATCAAGAGACGCGCGATCGCATGGGCAAGACCGTCCGTGCATTGGAAAACGAGCTGAAACGCATTCGCACCGGACGCGCCTCGGCATCACTGCTGGACGGCATCAAAATCGATTATTACGGAACACCGACGCCGCTCAATCAAACCGCAACCATTGCCGTGCCCGAGAGCCGTCTGATTACCATTCAACCGTGGGACGCCTCGATCATCAAGGATATTGAAAAAGCGATTCTGAAATCCGATCTTGGCTTGACGCCTTCCAACGACGGCAAACTTATCCGGATTGCCATACCGCCCCTGTCGGAAGAACGGCGCAAAGAACTGGTCAAACTGGTTCACAAAACCTGTGAAGAGTATAAAGTGGCCGTACGCAACATCCGCCGAGATTCCAACGAACTTATCAAAGGCTTTAAAAAGGACGGCGATATCTCGGAAGACGACGCTTTCAAGGCCCAGGATCAGATTCAAAAGATCACCGATGAATTTGTCCAGCAGATCGAAGAGGTGTACCAAGCCAAAGAGAAAGAGATTCTTGAGTTCTAATTCAATCGTCCTGGATAGCTCCAAGCTTCCCCGTCATGTGGCCATCATCATGGACGGCAATGGGCGTTGGGCCAAAAAGCGCCTCTTTAACCGCATCAAAGGCCATGAACGAGGCGTTGAAACGGTTAGGACTATCGTTCGGGCCAGTCGTCAGCTCAACATTCCCATCCTGACCCTCTATGCATTTTCCACCGAGAACTGGCAGCGCCCCAAAACGGAAATCATGGCGCTGATGGCCCTGCTTAAAAAATTCCTGCGGCAGGAAGTCGACGAATTGCACGAACAGGGAATCCGCCTGGAGGTTATCGGCCAGCCGCAGCGCCTGCCGGAGGATGTGCGCGCCATACTGGAGCAGGCCATCTTCCACACCGCCGGAAATCGGAAGATGCGATTGAATCTCGCCCTGAGCTACGGGGGGCGCACCGAGATTACCGAGATGGTGCAATCCATCGCCCAACAAGTGGCGGCCG
>JASFGJ010000065.1:0-11536 GCA_050123815.1 Desulfobacteraceae bacterium | reverse complement strand
CGCTCGCCCATGATCTGCCGGCCGAAGAGGATTAAAGTTCTCTTTTACACCAAACAGCACCAGAACACCGGCGGTCAACAACAGGAAACTGGTAACGAAAAATGCCGCACGATATCCGACCAGTTCGGCAACCAGTCCCCCGATAACCGGTCCCAACGCCAGCCCGATGTTCATTCCGACCTGAAGCAGCCCCATGGCGAACCCGGTGCGCTCACGGGGAGCCGCGGCGGCCACCAACGCGTTGGCGGCGCCGATCACACCTGTCACAAGGCCTTGAATGGCCCGGAGCAACACCAGCTGTTCCGCCGACTGCACATACCCCATCAACAACACCAGCAGCGCCCCGCCGAACATGGCCCGATTGACCATGATCTTACGGCCCCAGCGATCGGCCAATGCGCCCCAAAAAGGAGATGCGAGCATCATGGTAAAAGCCTGGGCTGAAAAAACCAATCCCGCCAGCAATTCAACACTCATGTGGGTGCGGGTGCCAAGATGGGCGACGTAGAGGGGTAGAAAAGGAAAAATACTCGAAAACCCAATAGCCGTAACAATCTGGGCATAGAACATGATATACAGAGTTCGTTTCCAGGATTTCACTATCCACGCGCTTTATCGTTTCAAAAAGTTCCAACAAACAGAATTTGGTTAAGCATCACAGGTTTAAAGGCCACAACTCGCGTTCAGCCTCCATGCCAAATACCGGCGATCCGGCACTTAAATAGATTAACGTCGTCTGACCTTCATTGTACAAGCTATGTAAGCTGTTGGATGGAATGAAAATCGTGTCTCCTGAACCAACTGCGGCTTTTTCGCCATCAACTTCCATAACCCCGTTTCCTTGAAGAATCATATAGCATTGCTCGGTTTTATGGCGATGAGGTTTCTGGATACCTCCTGGTTTCATCTCAACAAGAGATGTCGTTATATGTTTTGCCCCCACTGTTGATTCGGCGATTAACAGAAACGATCGAATATTGTCTCTCTCGTATTGAGGAGCATTTTTTTGGGTTATTATTTTCATGATTCCCTCTTATTTTCAACGTTTGAACTCAGCAACAGGCGCAAGGGACGTTTGAAGCAAATGCAAAAACGACACGGGTAACGATCGCTTCAGTGCGTTATGTGGTGTTTAATTTTATTACAAAAGCCTGTTTTTCGTTTCTATCGAAACCAATCGATTCGTAAAAACGATAAATCGATTCGTTTTTTCTACCAGTTAAAAGCATAATCTTGTAGCAATCTTTTTTCTTTGCATAATCGATAGCATGTTCAACTATCGCTTTGCCAAATCCTTGCCTTCTATAATCGGTATGCGTTATAACATTTTCTATTAATCCATAAGGCCTGCACCCTCTCGTAAGATTGGGGGTAATTGTTATTACACATGACGATACTAAATGTTCGTTTTTAAAAACGCCGAAGATTAGATGGTGTTTATTGACTTGTATTTGTCGCCACGTCTCTTCAATAACTTCTTGGCCAGGTAATGGATCATCTATCTCGTTTAGATATTGATAAAGATGAAGAAGTCTATCTAGTTCGGATGGTTTTATTTTTCTTATTTCCAATTATTTTTCCTTTTCAATTCTTGTGCTTGAAAAAACAGTGTCACGTGTTAAGTGTTTTGTGTTAAGTTGATGTATTCTGCCACATTTGTACTTGTCATTTCTTCTTAAACGAAATCGCGCTGCTGATAACGGGAAATTGTGATCCTATACGGACTTTAGATTGTTTGCCGCTTGTGTTGCTTACATTTCCAGCTTGTGCACAGTGTACACAGGGTTCTTTTTAAGCATATTGGGATAATGTGAAAATATTATTAAAATAATATTAGTTTATTGATAAATTCATTAGATTTGATAAAAAAATTTGACATATCCATCAGCTCTTTGTATCGATATGGTATGGATCCTATACATTTGGAGACACTCGCCGATGAAAATTGACCGGACCAGCATTGAAATCATCAAGCATTTGAGAGATGGGCGTAAATCCTTTGGTCTGATCGCCAAAGACCTGGATGTGGCGGAAAATACGGTCCGCTCGCGTGTCAACCGGCTGATTGAGCAAGGCGTACTGGACATCAGCGGGGTCATCGATCCCGAAGCCCTTCCCCGGCATCAGTCCGTCATCATCGGCGTCAAGTTGACCACCGTGGACCTCATTAAAAAAGGAAAAGAGTTCAGTACACTGCGTGGCGTTGTCTCGGTCAGTGTCGTTACCGGCCGGTTTGATCTGATTCTGATGGTGCTGCTCAAAGAGGGATTCGGTCTGCTGGAATTCTATACCGAGGAAGTGGCCAGGATCAAAGGCGTTCAATCCGTGGAGACCTTTGTGATTTACAAAGGCTACAATTTAAAGATGCCTTACATACTTTAGTGTTCACATGTGGGCATGCAATCATCGTGATCATTATGATGCAAGGCCTGAACCATTGGAGGCAGGTAACGATGGAACAACCAGTCAAACGAACCCCTTTGCATGCCTGGCATCTATCCCAGGGAGCCAGCATGGCCGATTTCGGCGGCTATGAGATGCCCCTGTGGTACTCTTCGGTAAAAAACGAGCACCTGACCGTATTGACCCATGCCGGTCTGTTCGACACCAGCCATATGGCACTTGTGGATGTGCGAGGTCCGGGCGCGCATGCCTTGCTGCAGCGCTGTTTTACCAACAATCTGGACGCATGCATCGGAAAGCGCCGCAAGGCCCTCTCCAGCGGGCGTTGCGTCTACGGTGCGTTTTTGGATGAAACCGGCGGCGTCATCGACGATGGCATTGTTTACAAACTTGCCGACGACCACTACCTGGTGGTTGTCAATGCCGGCATGGGCGCTGAGATCGCCTCTCACCTGACGGCACACCAGCCGGCGCTTGAAACGACTGTGACCGACATGACCGATCGCTTCGGCAAGATCGATATTCAAGGGCCGATGGCGGCAAAAATCTTGTCCGAGGTTTTGGTGGATGCCGAAAAGGTGTTTGACGCCATGCCTTACTTTTCTTTTAAGGGCCGTCTCGATACCGACTGCCCGGACGAACGCGCCGTTTGTTTAAAAAACGGCACGTCCATTGTTCTGTCTCGAACCGGATACACCGGAGAGTTTGGATTCGAGATGTTCATGGCCGCTGACAAAGCCGTCGCCGCCTGGGAGGCCATCGTGGATGCCGGACGGCCGCACGGATTGGTCGCCTGCGGTCTGGCAGCCAGGGATTCGCTCCGCGGCGGCGCCGTGCTGCCGCTGTCCCATCAGGACATCGGCCCCTGGCCGTTTGTCCATCATCCGTGGCCCTTTGCTCTGCCGTGGACCGCGGACGGGACAGGTTTCAGCAAGCCGTTTATCGGCGATCAGGCCCTGCTCGACGTGCAGGACCCTCGCTACACGTATGCCTTTGTCGGTTCCGATCTGAGAAAGGTTTCTACCCAGGATCCCGCAATTGTTTTAAATGCCTTGGGCGAGGATATCGGTCGTGTGCTGACCTGTGTTTCGGACATGGGCATCGGGTATGTGGACAAACAGATCTTCAGTATCGCCAGCCCGGGCAGACCGGAGGGTTTCAAACCCCGCGGTTTGTGCTGCGGATTTATCAAAGTAAACGAAAAACTCGAGACAGGGGTTCAGGTGCAACTAATAGACAAACGCAGGACCATCACGGTAACCATCGTCGACGATATCCGCCCGGACCGCACGGCCCGGCGGTTGATCAGCGAGATGGTCTAGAACTAAGAGAAGGAGGAGAAAAAATGACGAAGCAGATCGAAGAATTGAATTTGCCTGAAGATGTTCGCTATTCAAACGATCACGAATGGACCAGACAGGAGGGGGAGCTTCTCAAAGTTGGGATCACCGACTACGCCCAGGACCAGTTGGGAGATATTGTATTTGCCGAACTGCCTGAGCCGGGAGATACTTTTGACAAAGGGGAAGAATTCGGCACCCTCGAATCCGTAAAGGCGGTTTCGGAACTCTACATGCCCGTTGGAGGAGAAATCGAAGCCATTAACGAAGAACTGGCCGATACGCCGGAGCTGCTCAATAGTGAGCCCTATGGCGGCGGGTGGATGATTGCCATTAAACCGGCCGATCCGGGTGAGTTTGACGGCCTGATGGACAAGGCCGCATACCTTGCCATGCTGAAAGGATAACCCAATGAGATATTTGCCACACACCAGTGAAGATATTGCGGCAATGCTGGAGGTGGTGGGCGTTCAACGCCTGGACGATCTGTTCAGCACCATCCCGGACGATTGCTGCAGCCTTGTCGAACCGGATCTTCCGGAACCGATGAGTGAATGGGATCTCAACGACCACATGAACCGGCTGGCCGGAACCATGGCCATAGCGCCGGAGTACAAGATCTTTCTCGGGGCCGGCAGTTACGACCATTTCATTCCGGAAGCGGTACGGCAACTGCTGCTGCGCAGCGAACTCTTTACCGCCTATACGCCGTACCAGCCCGAAATCAGCCAAGGCACGCTGCAAACCATCTTTGAATACCAGACCCTGATTACCCGACTGTTGGGCATGGATGTGGCCAATGCCTCCATGTATGACGGCGCATCGGGTCTGGCCGAAGCGTTGCTGATGGCCGTACGCATCACGAAGCGCAAAAAGGTTGCCGTCTCCACCGCGGTGCATCCACTCTATCGACGCGTCGTGCAGACCTATTTTGGGGCATCCGGGTACGAGGTGGTCGAAATACCGTATGGCAAAGACGGCCGGACCGATCTTTCGGCGTTGACCGCATTGGACGAACTGGCCGGCGTTGCGGTGCAGTCGCCCAATTTTTTCGGGTGCATTGAAGATCTGGATACAGCGGGCAAAACCATTCATACGGATAAAAAGACCCTTTTTATCACATGCTTTTCCGAGCCGCTGGCCTACGGTTTGCTGAAAAACCCCGGCAGCTTGGGCGCCGATATCGTTTGCGGCGAAGGCCAGAGCCTTGGGATCCCCCGCTCGTTCGGGGGGCCGGCGTTGGGCGTTTTTGCCGTCCGCCAGAAATATGTGCGAAGCATGCCCGGCCGATTGGTGGGCCAGACCGTTGATAAAGAGGGCAAACGCGGATTTGTACTGACGCTTTCGACCCGTGAGCAACACATCCGACGAGAACGGGCCACATCAAACATTTGCTCCAACCAGGGGCTTTGCGCCACCGCGGCAACCATGTATATGGCTTTTCTGGGGGGCACCGGATTTCGCGAGCTGGCGGCTCTGAACCGGGACAAGTGCGAGTATCTGAAACGTGAGTTTGCTCAAGCCGGATGCGAAATCCCGTTTGAAACGCCGACTTTCAATGAATTTGTGGTGCGGTACCCGGGTGGGGCCGAGGCGGCATGCGATAAATTGCTAGAGAAGAACATCGTCGGTGGTCTGCCGTTGGGTTCCTATTACCCCGAACTGGCCGATTGCGTTTTGGTCTGCGCAACCGAGACCAGCAGCAGGGCGGATATGGATGCTCTGGTCAAGGAGGTGACATCATGAAACAAGGCGTAGGTATGTCCGGACTGGTTTTCCACGAGCCTTTGCTGTGGGAGCAGGGGGCTTCGGGCCGCACCGGTTTTTCCATGCCCGGGCGCGATGTCGATCCGGCGCCGCTGGATGAAGCGCTCAAAGGCGAGGGACCCGATTTTCCCGATTTGAGCGAACTGGAAGTGGTGCGCCATTTTACTCGGCTCTCCCAGTGGAACTTTGGTGTCGACTCCGGATTTTATCCGTTGGGGTCGTGTACCATGAAATACAACCCCAAGATCAATGAACGCCAGGCCTCCCTTCCCGGGTTTGCCGGCTCGCATCCGTTGCTGCCGCAGGCGTTGAGTCAGGGGGCCTTGAAGCTGATGTTCGAACTTTCGACCTACCTGGCGCAGATTACCGGACTGCCCGCTGTGACCTTGCAGCCGGCTGCCGGCTCTCACGGAGAATTGACCGGCATGATGGTTATTTGCGCGTATCATAAACAACAGGGCAGTCGCCGAACCAAGGTGTTGATTCCGGATACGGCCCACGGCACCAACCCGGCCAGTGCAACGCTGTGCGGATTGAAATCAATCCCGGTGCAATCCAACGAACAGGGGATTTTAGATCCCAAGACCGTGGCGGATTTGATGGACGAAGACACGGCGGGAATCATGGTGACCAATCCCAACACCCTCGGATTGTTCGAAGAGAACATCCGTGAAATCTCCGATATCGTGCATGCCAAGGGCGGCTTGGTTTATGGTGACGGCGCCAACATGAACGCCATCATGGGAATCGTCAACGTCAATGCAGCCGGTGTGGACGTTTTGCACCTGAACCTGCACAAGACCTTTTCAACGCCCCATGGCGGCGGTGGTCCGGGCGCAGGGCCCATTTGTGTAACGTCGGAGCTGGAACCGTTTCTTCCGGTACCACGCGTGGTGGAAGAAGATGGGCGCTATCGCCTCAGCGAAGACTATCCCCAAAGCGTTGGTAAAATACATGCGTTTTATGGCAACTTCGGTATTCTGGTCAGGGCCTACAGTTATATTCTCAGCGTCGGCACCGAACTGAAGAAGGTCAGTCAGCTGGCGGTTCTGAATGCCAATTACATTAAAGAGAGCCTTCGTGATGTCTACCAATTGGCCTATGACAGACCCTGCATGCACGAATGCGTTTTTTCCGATGCGCTTCAGCAGGCTCATGGTGTAACGACCCTGGATATCGCCAAACGCTTGATGGAGTATGGAAGCCATCCACCCACGGTCTACTTTCCATTGGTGGTGCAAGGTGCCATCATGATTGAACCCACAGAGACCGAGTCCAGGGAGAGTATCGATGCCTTCATCGCCGCCATGCGGGCCATTGCGCGGGAAGCAGAAGAAAATCCCGAGGCACTTCATGAGGCACCCAGCCTGACAAAGGTCGGGCGACTGGATGAGACGGCTGCGGCCAGGAAGCCGTGTCTGAAGGGTTAGAAATTATTTCAAGATTTCGTGGAGTTTGTCCAGCAATTCGTTCAGTGTGAATGGCTTCTGGATGAATCCACAGACACCCGCGTCGAGAAGCTCTTCCATCTGATCATCGGGACCATAGCCGCTGCATATCAAGACCTTGGCTGACGGTCGGTGTTCGCGTAAGTAAGGCAATAATGTTCGGCCGTCCATATCGGACAGCTTCAGGTCCAGCAGGACGAGGTCGATTTTAAGTTGGTTGCCGCAAATGATGTCAATGGCGGATTGGCCGTTGGATGCCGTAACGACGGTATAGCCACTTCGTTCGAGATAGTTCTGATTGACAATCCGGATATCCTGCTCATCCTCGACCAGCAATATCGTGATGTTATCAGCGATACTGAACGCCGATGATTCCGCTTTGGATTTTTCCTGCTCCGCTGTTCCCGGCAGGTAGATGCGAACCTCGGTTCCTTTATTTGTCTGGGAGGCGACGCTGATATGACCCCCATGGTTTTTGACAATCCCGTAAACGGCGGCCATCCCCAACCCACGTCCTTGAAATTTGGTCGTGAAAAACGGCTCGAAAACACGATCAAGTGTATTGCGGTCCATTCCTATGCCATCGTCGCTGATCACGATTTCAGCGCATTCGCCTGTCTTTATACCGCCATAGTCCTCGCCTGCAGTTTTTTCGATGACAACCCGATCGCAGTGGATGGTGATGCGGCCTTTTTGGCCCATGGCTTCCAAGGCGTTCGAGATGACAGCCGACAGGACCATTTGCATCTGAGTAACGTCCATTGTAACCTCAGGGGGACGGCCCCAGACGGTCTTGATCTTCACCGGCTCCGGTATTGTATGCTTGATCAAAGTCAATGTGGTTTGGATAACTTCGAGCATATCCGCTGACCGTGGCCGATATTTACCTCCATGGGCATAAGCCAGCAACTGATCGGTCAGTCGGGCCATTCTTTGGGATGCGCTTAAAATCGGCTGGATGAATTCATCGATATCGACAATTTCGCCAAAATCGTGATCGAGTAATTCCGTATTGCCTACAATGGCGGCCAGGGAGTTGTTGAACTGATGGGCGATCCCGCCGGCCAGGGTGGCGATCGCTTCTGTTTTGCGAGCCTTCTCCAGTTGGATTGCCATCTTATTTTGTTTCTCCTGAGCAAGTTTTCGTTCGGTAATCGGCAGCACCAGCTCCAGTGCAGCGGTAATTTGGCCCATGCCGTCTTCGATGGGCGTGGTGATGATTTGGAACCAGATGGTGTTGCCTTCTGAATCCTGCCCCTTTTGTTCGTGCGAGATTTTTCGGTATCCAAGTTCGAAAATCATGCGTGCGCCACAGTCATCGCAGATTTTATCCCCTTGATTATGGGTGTGAAAGCACGGTCGCCCTTCGACGCTGCCGAACATCTCTTTAAAGACTCTATTGGCCCAGACGATACGGTAGTCCTTAGAAATTACAGCTAATCCAGCACCAATGGTGCCGGTGATCGTCTCTAATCGATCGCGCTCCTGGCGCAAATTTTCCTCGATCTCCTTGCGTTCCAGGATTTCGGCCTGCAATTGGGTGTTGGTGTGCTCAACCTCGTGCAATCCTTCGGATACACGGTTCATCAAATGGTATTTGGTAATTAATAGCTCGTGCCGTGCATGTAAAATTGACCGGCCTGCAATAGCCATCAAGATCCAGAAACAGATCGATATGCCGGCGATGGTAAGATGGGGAACCTCCGAGTACATGGCAAAGCGAATGACATACGCGCCGACGATCGGCAGAGAGAAGCAGACGAATGTCCCATTGGCGAAGCTGTATAAAATACCGGAGCCCGCCATCAGGCAGCAGAGAATGACCGCCAGACAGAATTGGTGCGGTACGGATGACTCCGGGAACATGAATATCATGGTCATGCCCCACAGCACGCCGGTGATGCCCAGGCATATGGTGTTCCAGCGACCCCAGATCAACGTTTCCTCTGCGTCGCGCTCCCGTTTGTTGAATTGTATACCGAGCACAGTCCGGGCGACAGATACCAGCATCATCGCCACCAGCCATCCAACGATGATGCGGGTGTCTTTCAGGGGCCAGAGCAGCCAGGCGGTGACAATCACACCCATGAACGATCCCAGCATCCCCATCAGCGAGCGGTCATAGACCATGTTGATGCACTCGGCATCGATCATTTGCCTCTGCTCTGAGGTCAGGCCATGCAGCGGGGCTATGGTTGAGCTGGCTTTGTCACGCATCGTCTCGGTCCGGTGTCACTCAGAAGGATGTATCTCACGGTCGCAACTATCACACAATTCACTCGATCAGTCACAATTGCCTGGTGCAAATGTGTCACATGGGCGGTCATGCCCTGCACGAACGGACTTGATAGAGGTCTTTCACCTGCCTGATGGCAGTTGCATCTGAAAAGAAAAACGCACTCGGTTTGAACGGCGTAGTTTGAATACTGTTTTGCTAAAGTACCCGATGAGCCCTATAGGCTATCGTATCAAAACAACTGTCGATAGCTTTAGATTGCCAAATATAACAGAATCGATGAAAAAGTGCAATTCGAAGCCGCTTCTAAAATGTTTTGTCTGTCGGACACCCCGGCGCAGATTGTTTTACTATAAAAATTCCGATTTGGCTTGTATATATCGGCGGCCGGGGCTATGTTTACGCCGCCATTCATCGCACTTCAATTTTATTTTTTTATATATCGAAGGAGGTATTCTTATGAACAAGGCAGAACTGGTCAGCAAAGTTGCGGCCGTTATTGGGACTCAGAAACAGGCCAAGGAAGTGGTGGACTGCGTGCTGGACGCCATTACCGACGCACTGGCCAATCAAGACACTGTCCAGATTGCAGGGTTTGGCAGCTTCAAGGTCAGCGAGCGCAAGGCGCGCACCGGCCGAAATCCCAGAACCGGAGCACCCATTGAGATCCCGGCGGCAAAGGTTCCGAAGTTCTCTGCCGGTAAAGCCCTTAAGGACGCAGTGAATTGATCCCGTAGCAAGTCAAAACTGAATGGGTAGAGCCGCGTACAGCGGCTTTACCCGTTTTACCTACCCGGACTGTTACTTTTTGTACCACTTGCCTTTGGCATTCTGAAGCATGGTTCCCGGTTTTGCCTTTTTGGCTATTTGAATTGCGCGGCGTTTGGCCACGTGCTCCGCAGTCGTTCCCTGCTGCTTGGCGATGATTTGATAGGCTTTGCGCCGATCCTTATTTTCGGCCGCGACCAGAGCCTTTTTGTCCGTTTGCCGCTTGAGCAGGGTCAGGTAACCTTGATTGTTCTCACCAACGGCACCGCTGGCTTTCAGCGAATTGATGGCGGGTCGTCTGGCGCTCATCCGTGATTTTAGATCCTGGGCCCATGATGCAGCGGCCAGAACAATTGAACCGATGACCAGAAGGCTGACAAGAGATGTTATTTTAAAACGCATGCTATTGGCTCCTTTGTCGGTGGTTTGTTCGGTCGTGATATTCAGGCTTTACTCTGAGGGGGGGGACTCGCCGCTGTCGGCAGCGTCCAGATCCCCAAAGAAATCATCCAGCGCCTTGTCGACCTTCAGATTGATGTCGATGGTGATGTGCATCGGCGCCACTTCGACTTTGTGTACGGTTTCAACCTTGTGCTGGGTTTGACAGGCGGTCAGTGCCGCAAGCAGCACCAGCGCCGCCAACAATCCAGCGCTGTATCGTTTCATCATCACAGACTCCTTAGTTCTGGTTAAAGATTGTCCGATATCGCAGTATTTCGTTCAACGGGCTCCGGAAGTTCAGGTCAATGCTGATACCCGTGAAATCGGCCTCTCCTTCACCGGAAACGCGTTTGAAGCGTCCCAGGCCTGTATCGTAAGCAAATGGCAACAGCCGGTTGGGTTTGCCGTCGAATTGCAGCTTGAGCAGCAGGTCCCGATCGTCGCTTTCCAGGTACAATCGGGCCCATTTGTAGGTATAATCCTTCAGTGCTTCGGTGGCAATATCCAATTGCGCATGCTGCGGCGTGCCCGGCGGCAGCGCCGCAAGCAGGGATTGCGTTCCCTTCAGGCGGATGGTGCCTGTTTTTCCGGGAGTGGAAAATAAAAAGCCCCTATCAAAGGTCAGTGTCCCGTCGGACCAATGCAGCGGAATACGCCCATTGACCGTGCCTTCACCGCTGGCCTCGGCGGCACCAAGCTGCTCCAAAACCATCGCCAGGTCGAGCCGGTCGCAAAACAGGGTCAGTTCATAGTCGTCACGGCCCGGCGTAATGCGCAGTGCCCCGGTGTTCATCGATCCGTTGCACCATTGGAGCGCCGCCGTCTCGATGAAAAGGGTCCGGGCGCTTTCAATTTGAAAATCCACCGCCAGCTTTTCGGCATCCAGATTGCCCAGACGGATGCGTTGGACCTGAAGCTGCTGCCGTGGGGCGCTTTTCAAGCCGGGCAAATCGTCCATCTGAACCTTTAGGTGAATCCCTTCCAGTGCCATGTCCTGCACCTCGCTTCGGATGGCGCCGTCATCAACCGACAGTTGCACGGTTCCGAAAATACCGCCGCGATCCATTTTCAACCGGCCGGACGCCGCAACCCGTCCATCGAGCTGCATCCCGGTCAGCCGGGGCCAAAAGCGG
>JASFGJ010000064.1:0-11548 GCA_050123815.1 Desulfobacteraceae bacterium | reverse complement strand
GCAGAACAAATTACGGTATAGACGTCCATGGGGTCGATCCGTAGAATCGATTGTCAGTCATTCGTGCTGGTCTTGAATGCTTCACAACCCTACATTTGCCACTGTTACAAGGCCAGAATGACATGTGCCTAATGGCTACCGCATGAATACGAGCTATAGCGAACCTTGGAGTACCTTGCTTTATGTTGCACAGCTTTCAAATTTGTAATTTTCTTTAAAAACCCACACACACGCACGAGCACGATTTATGCCGGTGATTAACAAACTGGCAATGCACCCTAAAATATGGTAACCTATTTTACCATTGGAAACATTTGTCACTATCATAATCCAATTCATTTATTTCCAGGTAATTAGATTACCATTTCTATCTATTGATGGTTTCTAATGTTACCAATTCTGTCTATTCGGGGATTTAACCAACCAGTTCCCTACCCGTTATTCAATGCCGCAGTTACTCACAACAGTTGGATATTAAATTTTATAAGAAGCTGTATTAAAACACAAAATATTAATTTCGTTTCAGCAATCAACCAATCGTCTACAGGTAAAGACGTCCGCTTTACCCGGAATGTCATGTGACGGTGACTTGGCAAGAATCTTGCTCAAATATAGTAGCGATTGATATATAGGCTTTAAGATAATGTTTTTGGACTGCGTTATCGGTCGTCGCGGTATTCCAAATACAGCTTCCTCCTTCTGGCCTTGCCAAAAACATTATCTTAAAGCCTATAATAGGGTAATGTTTTTTGGACTGCGCTATCGCCCGTTGCGGAATTACGATACAGCTTCCCCTCTTTCGCCTTTCCAAAAACATTATCTTAACGTCTATGTGAAATACGGCAGGACTTGCCACCTGGTCGAAGGAAGCAGCCAATGTCAGAGAAAGGAATTGAGGATGGATATTTACTACATCGATGGAGATTTTGTGGAAGAAGACAAGGCGTCGATTTCAGCAAAAGATATTATCGTACTGAGAGGGTTCGGCGTTTTCGACTTTCTCATAACCTACAATAAGCGTCCTTTTAAATTGCAAGAACACGTTGCAAGACTCGAAAATTCGGCAAAGAATATCGGCTTGACGATTCAACACTCCAACGCTGAGATATGCCGGATCGTGGAAGAGACGATACGCCGCAACACGCACCACGATGAATCCAACGTGCGTATCGTCTATACCGGTGGCATCAGCTCCGATGGCGTCACCCCCGAGGGCAACGGCAAACTTTTGGTCATGGTCACGCCCAAGCATATACTCCCCGAATGGTGGTACACCGACGGCACTAAAATTATTACCGCCAATATTGAGCGCTTCCTTCCCGACGCAAAGAGCACCAGCTATCTCTCTGCGGTCTATGCGCTGCAACTTGCAAATAAAGCCGAGGCCGTCGAGACCCTATATATCGACAGAAACCATCGGGTCCTGGAAGGCACAACCAGCAATTTCTTCTTTTTCAAGGGAGACAGGTTGATCACTGCCGGTGATGACATCCTGCCCGGTATTACGCGCAGCGTTGTCCTGGAACTGATCAAGGACCGCTTTGACGTGGAAATCAGAGACATTGACAGATCCGAACTCTACGAGATGAGCGAAGCTTTTATCACAGCATCCAATAAAGAGGTGGTGCCGGTGGTCCGGGTGAACGATTTGGTCGTAAACGACGGCACCCCCGGCGAGAAGACAAGAGAAATCATGCGCCTGTTTCGCGAGACCACTGATGCCTTTGGGCGGGGCAACGATTAGTACGATGAATCCAATAAATTGGCAAAACGGAACGTGGACCAGGCAGCCGCCCAAAGGGCGCGGACACGAGATATGCATCACTTCGGATTGGGCGCCCATCAGAGCCTTTAGTCAGATGATACGGGATGATCCGGAGGCGGTTTACGGAAATGTATTGCCGGAGCTGAGAACCAGTGATCTGCGGATCACCAACCTGGAATGCCCCCTGACGCGCAGCGAAACCGCCATACATAAAAGCGGCTCCGTTCTCAAAGGAGGCCCGGAGCACATCACGGGCCTGACCGCTGTACCTTTCGACATCGTCACGCTGGCGAACAACCATGTGTTCGACTATGGCGGCGGGGCTTTCCGGGAGACCACGGATCTGTTGGAGGCCAATGGGATTCGGTTTGTCGGGGCCGGCATCACCAGGCAGGCGGCCGTCGAACCGCTGATCGTTCAGGTGGCGGAAACGACCATTGCCTTGGTCAGCTTCAGCGAAGGCGAAGATCTCACAGGGGCCGTAAATGGCGGCGGGGTGTTCGGCTGGGAAATCAACGCAGTTGTGGATGCCGTAAAGACCGCCAAAAAGACGGCGGACCTGGTTTTTGTGATCTGTCATGCCGGCGTGGAGTATATCCCTTTTCCTCCGCCCTATCTTGCCAGGGCGCTAATGGCGATCGCTGACGCCGGGGCCGACCTGGTGGTCGGTCACCATCCCCATGTCCCTCAGGGAGTTCAGATCGTTGGCAGTGTGCCGATCGCCTATAGCCTGGGCAACTTTGTTTTTTACCAGCCGTCGGATTTGGTCTACCGCAAAGTCGGCTATATGCTCAAGGTCGGGATCAGTGAGCGATCGTTGACGGGTATCCGACTTGTCCCCTACCAGATAAGCGATCAAGGGCTGAACCTGCTGGATGGTACGCGTTTGGCATGGTTTTTTGACAAAATGCAACGCATTTCGAAGCCCCTGGAAACAATGGATGACATCGAAGACGCCTGGAACGGATTTTTGCGTCATTACGGCGTCGACGGATTCTTCGACGAGATCGACATGCTTTTAGGGAAGCTAAGAGAAGAGCCTCCCAAAGGAGCGGCCATGATCCGCAACCGGATAACCACCATGCAGCACCGGAAGCACTGGATCGACGCCATGACCCGTATCATGAACGGGACCATTGATGACGCTCCGGACTGGGCCTGCAAATTGACCCGGGAATGGTTGACGCGCACCATTCAAACCATCGGGTAAAGGGGTGTATCCAGTTCATCATGCACAATTTACCAGATAAAGAGCGCATCACCTTGCTGGTGACCGACTCCGGCCTCGGTGGTCTTTCCATCTGCGCTGATATGGTCGGTCGCCTGATCCACCAGCATGCCAACAGCGCTTTGTCCGTGGTCTATTTTAATGCCTGGCCTCTGAAGGAGAAGGGATACAACTACTTAGACAGTGACGTGGACCGCATCCGGGTGTTTGGCAATGCGATGAGCGCGATGAACCAGTACGATCCGGATATGATTTTTATCGCGTGCAATACCCTGTCGGTGATTTTCCATCAGGGGAATTTGGCCGGCAAGGTTCGGGCACCGGTGGTGGATATCATCAACCATGGGGTGGAGATGATCGCCGACAAGCTTGATAACGACCCCGGCAGCACCGCCCTCATCTTGGGAACCAAAACAACCATATCCTCGAATGCCCACAAAAAGCGACTTGCACAGCGCGGTATCTTAGAAAACCGAATCGTCCAACAGCATTGCCACGGCCTGGCCGGGGCCATCGAACGCGATCCGGACAGCCCGGAAGTTGAGTGGCTGATCAATCAATTCATGGCCGATGCCGCTGCTTTACTCGCAACCGGCACGAAACAGATCTATGCCGCGCTGTGCTGCACGCACTATGGCTACTGTCAGGCATTGATCAGAAAAAGCCTGACACGGCATTCCGGAGCCAGAGTCGACATTATCAACCCAAATCAGGCAATGAGCGACCATGTCAACTTGACACCCAAAAAGGGGTCCTTGCCCGAAGTTAACTTAGAAATAAACGTCGTTTCCAGGGTACCGCTGTCTAAAGAAAAAATCGACGCCATATCCAAACGGATAGAGCGTGTTTCCCCACAAACAGCCCAGGCCTTGCGCGACTACAAACTCATTCCGGATCTGTTTACTATTTAAAGGAGACGCCAAGTGAAGAAAGTACTCATTATTACCGGCCCGGCCGGCGACGCCCAAGGTTGGGGTGATCTCAGTGTAACCGAATCCCTGCGCGATGCTTTGTGCACCAATGGCAAGCGTGCACAGATCGCATTCGTGGAATCCATGGAGGATTTTATAAAGGCCATTGAGAGCCACACTTTTGATATTATCTGGAGCGCCCTGTACCATATCTCCGACAATGCCGACACCATCGGACTGAGCGTGGCTGACGATGCCTGGCTGGCGGATCATTTCGATTCACGGGGATTGCCTTACATCGGCCCCAACGCCCAAACCATGAAGCAGCTGATTGACAAAACCGAAACACACAGAATTCTTCAGGCGGCAGGTATACCAGTGCCGCTGCACTACAAAGTCGGCGAGGACGACAAACTGCCACAGGTCGATTTCCCCGCTTTTGTCAAACCCAGCTGCGAATCCAGATCGGTGGGAATCAGTGACGAAAGCGTTGTACACACCCCGGATAAGCTGGCTTCGCAAGTTGGGTTTATTCACTCTGAATATCAGCAGCCGGCATTGATCGAAGACTATCTGCCCGGGCAGGAGTACACGGTCCTTATGCTGGGCAATGGCGACCGGCAAAAATTCTTGCCCGGCATTGTCACCCTCGACGGTGATTACGGCAAATACCCCATCTTAAGAGCCGACCTGCGAGGGGTGGGTATTACCAAGATCAAGCGACCCGATACCCTGATCGATGAAGCCATCGAGTTGTGCAGACAGGCGGTCACCATCCTCAACTGCCATGACCATGTAAGGGTGGACATGCGCCTGGACAGTTCCGACCAGTTGCGCATTATCGAAGTAAACGGTATCCCGGGCCTCAAACCGCTTAAAAGCTGGAGTCCCCAGATGTATACCCTATATCACGGTTCCGAGAAGGGTCCTGAGCAGGATTACCGCAATATGGTCAATCTGATCGTGGATACCGCCCTGCAACGGTACGGGATTGGTTAGGCCGGCAAACAAATGACGATTCCAAGTAATCCTGAGATGCTCGAGCTCTTGAGCACCAATCGAATCATTATGGGTCGCGGAGGTTTGGGCGGATTTGCCTACAGGGTTGACCCTTCAGCCCCCTACATGGCGACGGCCATCCACGCAGGCGGCAAGGTTCGTGACGCACTGTTGCCCCTGATGAAGATCGGCCCCGAGGAGCGCTACTTTGAAGAAGACCCTGCCACAGACACCATGATTCAAGGCGCGGCGTCCGCGGTATGGGGTCTTGACTCCAGAAGTGAATACGACTTGAATCGACCTTCGACCGAAGCCTTGCCGCTGACGCCGGAGCAGTTCTGGGGTGTACAGGTGTATATGCGGCAGCCCGGCCAGAGGATGAACCGTGAGAGTCTGGCCAAGTACCACCAGTTTTACGAATTCATGGGGAGTTGGGCGGCCTCGACATTAGCGAAGTTCGGAGTATGCCTGGTCTACGATGTTCATGCATATAATATAACCAGGCAGATTCAAAAGGGTATTTCATCTCCGCCGGTGTTCAATCTCGGAACGGCAAGCATCGATCGCCGGCGTTGGGCGGCCTTGGTCGAGAACTGGTTGGTCCGGCTCAAGGAGATCGAAATTCCAGGTGTCCAAACGACCGTCGCCGAAAATTGCGTGTTCCAAGGCAAGGGAGAGCTTTGTCGCCGAATGACCCAATGGGATCCTCGAATCCTGGTCCTGCCCACCGAGATATCCAAAGTCTACATGGACGAAACAAAAGGCGCAATCCATTCAAAGGCGGTGGAAGCATTGAAAAAAGGACTGGGAAGGGCAATGCGCGAGCACAGTAAAGTCTTTTTACAATTGTATGGGTAAACTTCTACTTGGAGAAGATATTATCCAGGCGCTCCAGATCGTTGATCACGCGCCATGTGCCATTGCCCTCTTCTATTTTGGTTTGCCACTGCTCAACCCGATGCATGTAAACCTTGGGATCGCGGATATCATCCCTCAGCTTGGTCACATTCAGGGCAATCACGCTAAAGTCGGTCAGTTGAAACGGCACGTCACGGACATGCCCTTCGGCCAGCTCTTCCTGCAGATCTGAGAAAATCAGGATATACTTTCGTCCGGCTCCTGATTCATTCAGGTATTCGATGGCCTGCAAGATACCGCCGGAAATATCGGTATAACTGCTGCGCTTGAGGCTGGCCACAAACGAATCCACCGTTTTTTGGAAACCGCGCTTTTGGGTATTGGCCATTGACGGGCGATCGTCAAACGTCACTTTGGCAACAATATCTTTTTCACTGAAACTTCCGGTGTCGATTCGACCGACAGCCAGTGTGTCTCCCGGCTGCAAGGTACCGAGCAGGTAACTGATAATTGCTTTGGCCTTCTTCAATTCCGTAGCGTAGGTCCCGGATGTGTCCAAAAGCATGTAAACGCCTTTGAATCGATTTGACTCCTGGGAACATCCAAGTATTACCCCCAAAAGGATAAAAACAACGGCCAGATGCGCTATTCGATTGCCTCGTTGCATTGCGCTGGTTCCTCCATTAAGGTTGCCGGTTCCTTTCCATGATTGCCATCCGCTTTATCCGATGTCTCTTCTTTAGAGCCTTTTTTGGAGAATGCTTTAAAGATAACGCCTTCCAGCCACAACGCCGGAAATATGATCAGGTCATAGATATTGACCACCATCCGGCTGATATAGAATCCTACGTTTCCGAAAAGCCGCAAAACAAATGTCAGGGTCCGCAAAAACCATGCGGCTGCGATGCCGATTACGGTTCGGGAAGAGGAGACGAAGGACTCGAAAGGAATGGCGACAAAGGCCAGAACAAAGGGCAGTATAAAGCCCATAACCATTTGACCGATCATGGGAATATTGCTGCTCGAGACATCGCTGGGCTCGACTCCGGCAAGGGTTTGACGCAATGCCTCCATGTCCGCGGCGATCTGATCGCGATAAAAAGCCAAAGACGACTCCACCACAGCCAGAATCGTCATCACAATGACCAGTCCCCAGCCGATTCGCTTGCGTTTGCGATCTTCCATGCTGCCGATAATTGAAAACAGGCGTGTAATACGCATGGTATCCATCAAAAAGAAGCCAACGACGATCTCCACGCAGACAATAAACATCCCGGCGATATCGGAAACCTTGAATACGCCGATATAACTGGCTCCGCCGACCATTTCGGACATGGGCAGGGCCACAAGGTTAAAATTGATGAAAGCCCCCACCATGGCAACGATCAGTACAAGGCCGGAAATAAAAAACTGGGTCAGGGACGACGATGAGAGCTGACGCTCCGCCATGTCGTCACGATCGCGAATTTTTTGGTAATTGTCCATATAACGATCGATCTTTTTGGATCGCTGGTTTAAATTCGCAATGGTTTTCTGGACTCCGCCAAGCGTTTTTTGCGTTGTCCGCCAGACCGGCAGCATTCGGCTGAGGATGCTGTGGCGGTTGGCAACATCACGCCGATGCCGCTCCACAGCCGCCTTATGCTGGTCTTCAAGGGTGTGGTGAATCTCTTCAAGCATATTGACAACCATCCGATCTCCGGATGGTTTGATATTTGCGATGGCGTCGATAACTTTCACCCAGTCCGGAAGCGTCTGTGGTATGGCATGACATTTCTCATAGTCCTCTTCCAAATTCTGGAGATTCTCGCTTATTTTGCGCTGCACTTGAGGATACCCCTCAAGGTCTCTCTGAACGACCGTTCCAATCCGATCGAATTCGCGCTCCACCTTCCGCTCGGCAAGTTCCAAACCAGCGCTCATCAGCACTTCGCGATTCCGGATTCGCAGACGTCTTTCCGCCAGCTTCACCGAGGACGCTGACAATCGCATGGCATTGTATATGATGCGCCCAAGGGATGTCATCATACGGTGAAAGGGTTTGCGAGCCAAATACATGGCAAACAGCACCAATACGATCAGCGGAACAGCATACACTGCGGGGATGGAGGAAATGACCCCTATAAATGAGTTTTCCATACTGACCTCCTGTCAGATGAGATACATTCAGCCCGGATCATAACGTTGTCGCACTGATAAAGAAAAGCGCCTGTCAAGCTGATCGATCGGCTCAAGGCGCCTTTGCGGTTTAATCAGGCAGCTCGGCGATCATGGCATTGCGCTTTAGACCCGTGGCTTTGCGTCACTGTCTTTCAACAGTTTTGCCTACAGTTCGAACTTCTGCAAATCATATGCCGATGCCCTCAGCCTGTCAAGCATAGCAATCTTCTAACTTGCGAAATGTGGGATCTATAGGCTTTAAGATAATTAATTTGGCAAGGATAGAGGGAGGAAGCTGTATTGCAATACCTCGACGACCGATAACGCAGTCCAAATTCATTATCTTAAAGCCTATACATGCATTGTTAGCGAGAATGGAAAGAAGCTTTAAAAAAGAATGTATACTTATGTCTACACTCCGTCCATTTGGGTATCCAGTCCATCACGCATGAAATCCATACAGGAATCTGCTTATTACTCTTGCGAATCATTTGCAGACGAATTGTCCGGATCGTTGATGGCCAGGGTTTTATCTCCATCCAAATAGACATCATAAAACACATAGGCCTTGGCCATTTCGCGCAAATCATGAACCGCCTTGTTGAGCAGCTTGATATGTTCCAAACTTTCAGAAGGTAGTTGGTGTTGATTTTCCGAACCGCTGCTATTTTCAAGATGTTCTATTTTTTCAAGGCATTGACCGGTTTGCTTCCAAATATAGAGCAGCAACTCCTGCAAATTGGCAGCAAGCTCATTGATTCCGGTGGCGATCTGGGAGAACTCGTCAGTGGTCTCCAGTGTTACGGTTTCATTTAGCTTACCGCGTGACAGACGTGATAAGGCATTAGACAAGATCCTCACGGGACGAGCAAGCCCTCGAGATGCCATTCGCATCCATAAAAAACCAAGGCCCCCGATCACGAAAAGACCGCCGCTTAGCAGCAGTATGATGCGAATCTTCAATCCTGCCAGCCGTTGCTCTGTCATGTGTATGCCGGAGGCGGTGTTGGACGATGTCTCCTCTTCCGCCACCTGTTCCATAATCATTGTGCTGACAACACTGTTGATTTCACCGTATAGAAGCAGGAAGGTCGCAATGGTGGTCGCCATAACGATGGCCCAGAAGATAAGCAGCCAAGTGTGTATATGAGAGAAGACAATTTTTTTCATTAGCAGCTGTGGCGGCTACCGGCCATAAACGTAAAGATAATGTTTTTGGCAAGGATAGAGGGAGAATGCTGTATTGTTACACTGCGACGACGGATAACGCAGCCCAAAAACATAATCTTTACGCCTATAGAGTGCATAACAAATGGCAGCGGTTGAATTGCAATAAGTTGTTAGGGACCCGGAGTCCATTTCCCGAGCGTTTTGATCTCATCAGCCGACAGCATTCGGTCGAGATCCAAAACAATCAGAAGGCCAAACTCTGAGTTGTATACGCCGCGAATGTACTGACTTCGCAATCCGGATAGAATAAGGTCAGGGGCTGGCAGGATATCACTTTTGCTCAACTTTAGGATCCGTGTGACCGCATCAACGGCATAAGCGGCCTTTCCACCTCCGACAGGAGCAATCAACACCCACTCCCCGAGTGCTTCGCTACCATCGGTGGCGCCACTTAAGCGGCGTTTCAAATCGATCAGGGGAATCGACTCACCCCGCACGTCGATGGCCCCTTCAAGAAACTGAGGGCAATCCTCACTGGATGAAATGGCTGGATTCCTGAGAATCTCTTGTACCGACAGAATATCGGCGCCGCATAGCTTCTGGCCGATGTAAAAGCCGATCAACTGAATAGCGTCTTCAGTAGTGTTTAGATCTAACGCCACTGTACCACCATGATAAGTCCGTCGAAGAGTTGAACAAAAAGCCCGTACGATAACTTTGTGATTTGGAGAAAAAAAGGGGCAGTCGCCTTTAACAAGCGTGTTATGACGCCCTGCCCCCTGTTCGCTTTACATCATACCGGGATTGGCCCCGGCCAATTCAACAGCAGATACGGGCTGGGTCTTCTGAACCCTGAACTGGCTCACCTGACGGGAGAGGTTTGACGCCAGACGCTGCATTTCGAGCGTAATGGCCACAACCTCGCCGGCTCCGGTGGCCGTCTGTTTCGCGCGCTCGGCCGATGCTGTTGTAATCTCACGCAAGTTCGCGCTTCTGCCGGCCTGCACATCGGTCATTTGCCTCATCTGATCCGAACGTTCCACAATTTTGCGCATTTCATCTTCCACGGCACCGGCCAGTTCGGTGGCCTGAGACACCTGTTGGGAAATGGCATTTGATTTTTCAACCAGGGCGGTCAAGGATTTCTGGGCGGCTTCGCGCCGTTCACCCTGCTGACCGGCCATTTGTGCAATCTCGAGGGCCAGCTTGTTCAGCTCTTCGACCAGTGCATTAACCTCTTTGGAGTTGTCGGCCAGAAGATCCGAACTGCGTGCGATCTCTTCAATGGCCAGCATATTGATCTCGCCACCCTGGGCGATCTTACGCAGAGCCTCCTGGGAGCGGTCGGTCAGACGGGTTCCCTCTTCTACTTTATTGGTCGAGTCTTTGATCAGCTGGGTGATCTCCTTGGCGGCCTCGGAAGAGCGCTGTGCCAGCTTACCAACTTCATCGGCAACCACAGCAAAACCTTTACCGTGAACACCGGCACGCGCCGCCTCGATAGCGGCGTTCAGGGCCAGCAAGTTGGTCTGTTCGGCAATGTCGGTGATGACGCCGATAATATCCGAAATCTGGGAGGACGATTCCTTAATGGCCTGCATACCGGTAACCGTTGCGTTAATCGTCTCGCGACCTTCTTCTGCGGCCTGCAGCACGGTGCGGCCTTGTTCCGTCGCACGGTTGGCGGCCCGGGTCATCTCATCAACCGATTTTGCAATGGCCCGCATGGCTTCGGTCACCTGGGCCACCTGATTGGCCTGGCTTTGAGCAATGGAAGTAACCTTCGCACCGGTTTCACCCATGGCGGCCACACGCTCGGTGGCAACACTGGCCTCTTGAATCTGTTCGCCGGATGCCTCGTCCACCCGCTTCATACTCTCGATCAGATCTTCCGTTCGCTTGAATGATTGATCGGCACCTTGCGCCTGATCGGTCGACGCCTGCTGAACCTCACCGGCGGTGTCACCCATCTGGCCCACAGTGTCCTGAATGACCTCCATCTGTTTCTCTTCTTGTTCCGCACGGTCCCGATTAGCTGTAGCACGCCGGTTCACGTCCGTGGCCTGAGTCGTTACGTGCTTGGCGGCATCTTCAACCATGATGAATGAATCCCGCAAAGCTTTCATCATGTTGTTGAGCTCGCGGCCCATAACACCCAACTCGTCACGTGATTGAACGGCAACATCCAGGGTCAGATCCCTTTCCCGGGCAACCCGGCGAATGGTGCTGACGATGCCCAGAATCGGCTTGGTAACAGTACCGGCGAGAAACCACACCACGACGCCCAGAAGAACAATCCCCAAAAGGCCGATGCCCATGGACTGCCAGAAAATTCGTCTGGCTCGTTCGGTAATCTTATCCTCCGGGATGTTGGTCGCCAGACTCCACTTTTTATCGGCATATCCAATCTTAACCGGTGAAAAGGCGTAAAAAGTTTTCTTTCTGGTGGTCCTGGAA
>JASFGJ010000063.1:0-11596 GCA_050123815.1 Desulfobacteraceae bacterium | reverse complement strand
GGGCCGTACGTTGGGGATTACAATGGAGATGCTGGCCCAACAGGTGCTCCGGGCATTTAAAGGCCGGGTTGTTCAGCGGTTTCAGCGCAGCAACGACGAGATCGAGGTTACGGTTCGCTACCCTGAGTCCACCCGCCAAACCGCCGCAGATGTTTTGAATGCCGACATCCGAGCCGCCGACGGCAGCGTCGTGCCGCTGAGCGCGGTAGCCAAGGCCCGCTATGGCTTTACAAGGGATGCCATCACCCGCATCGACGGCAAACGCGCCGTATATATCGCGGCGGATGTGGATAAAGAGATCCTCTCTTCGACGGAACTGGTCGGCCGGCTTAAACAGACCATTGCGCCCCGCCTGACCAGGCAGTATCCCGGTCTCGATATCCATTTTGCCGGAGAGGCTGAACAGCAGGCGGAAACACAGACATCCATGGTCAAGATGTTTCTGCTGGCCTTGCTCATCATCTATTTTCTGCTGGCCATACCTCTCAAATCCTATATACAGCCGTTTTTCATCATGACGGCCATCCCATTCGGGATCGTCGGCGCCGTGATCGGCCACTGGCTCAATGATCTCTCTTTGGGTATTTTATCGCTTAATGGTATAATCGCCCTGTCCGGGGTCGTGGTGAACGACAGCTTATTGTTGGTCTACACATTCAACGATATCAGGGACAGCGAGGCTGATATCCATGATGCACTCATCAAGGCCGGCCGCAGCCGTTTGCGTGCGGTGATGCTCACATCACTCACAACGGTCGCCGGTCTGCTGCCGCTGCTGCGTGAGACGTCCATGCAGGCCCAATTTCTTATTCCTGCGGCCGTTTCCCTGGCTTACGGCATCATGTTTGCCACCGTGATCACCTTGATCCTGATTCCGGTGCTGTTGACGATTCAGCATGATATGGCCACATGGTTTAGAGGGCTCCGATCCCGAACCAAGCAAGAAAGGCGGCAGGTTTGTTGAACGTACTTCTGGTCGAGGACGATTTCGATCTTGCGGAAACCGTGATCGATTATCTTAACCTTGAAGGGATCGCATGTGATTATGCCAGCAATGGCATGGCCGGTCTGCAATTGACTGAAAAAAATTCCTATGATGTGGTTCTTCTGGATCTCAATCTGCCCCGTCTGGATGGGTTGCGCCTGTGCGAGCGACTGCGCGGCGCCGGTAACGACACGCCCATATTAATGCTTACCGCCCGGGACCGACTGAATGACAAACTGGCGGGATTCGAGGCCGGAACCGACGATTACCTGGTCAAACCGTTTGAACTGAAGGAACTGGTCGCAAGGCTCCGGGCCCTGGCGAAGCGGCGCAGCGGGCAGACGCAGATATTGCGCTGTGGGGATCTGATAATGAACTTGAAAGAACGCACCGTGATCCGGGCCGGACATGGCATAAAACTCTCTCCCATGGGCTGGCGGCTGCTGGAAACGCTGCTGCGCGCATCTCCGCAAATCGTTTCCAAACAGAAGCTTGTCGCATCGGTGTGGGGTGACGAGCCCCCTGACAGCGACAGCCTGAAAGTCCATCTGTTTCATATGCGCAGGGCCATTGACGCGCCCTTTGCCGCAGCCCTGCTGCACACGGTCCCCGGACACGGATTTGCCATCCGGGAGGAGCCCCCCCAATGAAGCGCAAAATCAGTCTCAAGTGGTTCGTCGCCCTGGTGTTCCTGATGCTGGCAGCGGGATTGATCATCGGCTATTCACTGCTCAGCGCCCGGTTTTTCATCCGTGGCATGCACAATGTCACCGCCGCCACCATGGCCCAGGTGGTGAAGAGTTATGTTCGCAGCATACCGGCGGCGCAGCGGCAGCATTTGAATCATTTCAGCGGGTATCAGATCAGTCCCGACTGGCGGCAATTGCCGGAGAAAATCCAACAGACGTTCAAGGAGCCCGAAAAAACCGGTATCCTGCTCGTGCACGACGACAGGAAGTTGTTCAGCCCCCCGGATGAAATTCTCTTTGTGATGCGTGTCATGCACGGCAGCACGACCTATTTTATCAGTCGCAGCACGACCCGCAAGACGGCGCCCCCGATGGTGGGGCGAAAGATGTCTCAAAACATACAACTGCTGGTGGCCATCAGTCTGTTCATCGCTCTGTCGATCGCAGCCTCCATATGGCTCATGCTCAAGCACGTCGAGCGCCCGGTCAGCGCCCTCGGCCAATGGGCGCGTCAACTCAATGCCAATAACCTGGACGAAGCGCCTCCCGATTTTTCCTACCCGGAGCTGAACGAACTGGCGGCGCTGATCCGCACCAGTCTCTCGTCGGTACAGGAGAGTCTTGAACGCGAACACCGTTTTTTACGACACAGCAGCCATGAACTGCGCACCCCGATCAGCATCATCCGCAACAATATCGAGCTGCTGCATAAACACCAGGAAAACTCCGGTAACAAGTGGGAACCCCGCAAAGCACAGATTATCGAGCGCATCGATCGGGCAAGTCTTACCATGAAACAGTTGACGGAAACGTTGCTCTGGCTGAGCCGGGAGTCCGACGTGCCGCTGTCGGCGAAAGAGCTGGATATGGAACGGCTTGTCCGTGATGTGATCGAGGAAGCCCGGTATCTTCTGAAGGACAAGCCCGTGGAAATTATTATCGAAACAGCCCCCCACACCGTCCGGGTCGCCGAGATTCCGGCCCGTATCGTGATCCACAATCTGATTCGCAACGCCTTTCAACATACCTGGCGTGGAACCATCCGCATCACCCAACAAAACGGCACGGTGGATATTGTCAATGACACGGCCAAAGAAAACGGCCACACTGAGGATATGGGCTTTGGCCTCGGTCTCCAGCTGATCGAGCAATTAACCGCCAGATTAAACTGGCCCTACAGCATCATCACGGAATCCGAAAGGCACCGCGCCAGGGTCTGCATTGCCTGATTGACAAGTAATGGAACCACCCCTATTTGATGATGATATAGCCTTCCATTAGTTTAATGATGGAATCGGGAAGCGGAATTTTCAGTGTTTGGCCGTCAGGTATTTCCGCATCTCCCCTGCCGAAGGTGTAACCGAGTATCATACCCGTTGCCCCTTTATAAATGCCGCTGCCGCCGACAATCACTTCAATGATGTAATCGGACTTTCCGTCGTCACTCTCGGGAATCAGGTTTCCGACGATGCCGTCATAGGTATAAATATCTCCCTCCGCCAGATGGTAGATACATAGATCATTGGTGGGATAGGTGCTCAGCCATGATTCGTTCATGAAATCCGGTTTATCGCCGTCTTTAGTCAACGCCTCGGCGTATCCGGACCCGTAATGGTAATCCGATCTGCCGAACGGTTCGATCCAGCCGGTACCGGCGATAATGGTCTGGCCGCTGTCATGGGCATTCCATTGGTCTCTTCCCGCCGCCATTTCAATATTAATCGGGATCAAATAGCCGTCTCCCATGGCATCGGCTGCATTCGGCCATATCTGGGGATTCTTCGTTCCGATCGCCGGAAGCATCGGATGGTGTTTTGACGGGTGTTTTGACGCTCTCACCTGAACATTTATATACCCCTCCATGAGCTTGAGAATGACCGGGGGCAGCGGAAACGGCCCATTCACACCACCGACAGAAGGAATGCTCGCCGTACCCCTTCCCACGGTCCGCCCGAGCAGGATACCGTTTGCGTTCCGATATTTCCCCGTACCGCCGACAATGACTTCAAGAAGGTAATCGCCCTTTCCATCTGCTGTCGCCGGCAAAACATTCCCCATAATGCCGTCGTAGGCATAAATGTCCCCGTCCTTTAAATGGTAAATGCAAAGATTGTTGGTGGGATAAGCGCTGAGCCAGGACTCGTCCATAAAAGCCGGCTTGGGTGCGGCCCCGTCTTTCTGGGCTTCGGCATACCCTAAGCCGTAATGATAATCGGATCTGCCGAAGGGGGCAAACCAACCGGTACCGGCGACAATGGTTGTACCGCTGGTCCATGGATTCCACTGGGTGTTCCCCGCCTCCATCTGTATGGTGATTGGAATTGTCTGATATGTCACACTGGAATTCTGGGATTTCGGGTTCGGCTCCGACTTCTTCGCTGCCGCGGGAAGAACCATGACAAACATCAGAATGAGAAAAACTGCGACAAGTGATACGGGTGAAGAGCCAACTTTTCGATGTGTCTTCATTTCTATCTCCTCTTTAGTTGCGATGATCAGCGGTTGTACGGTGCTGGTAAGCAAGGAACATATAGCGCATGAACACAATGCTTGTGTGGGCAATAAGGGCATCAAAGTCCCTGCTATTATTAAAAGGGATGTCCGTAGCGCGAGAACGCCGGTCTGGGCCGCCCCGTAGGAAGCACGGGATGTTCCGCAAGTCGCAGATCCCGAGTTCTTTTCGGGGATGCCATTTATGGATGGGCACTAGTTAGAACATCAGATGCTCGTGGTGTCGCAGCATGTCCTGGTCGGGATGCTCCAGGATGAAGGTGGAGATAAATTCTTCACCGGGCACCAGAAACGGAAACCCATCGTGGGTCGCCCAGTCGGGTCGGGTATAGCGCGGCGGATGCGTCAGCACCGACGCCTCCCAGCCGTTGTTGTTCTCGTACCACAGCTCCGTCACCCGGTGCCACGTTTTAAAAAAGAGCGGCGAGGGCGTCATGAAAGGCTTTTGCGCATTTGAAGAAGGCAGTGGCGACGGCTTAACGGACGGGATGGCCTTGTGGCTGAAAAACCGGATCAGGCCGGGTTGCGAGCAGACCTCTTTGGCGTGGACATTGAGATACCACTGTTCGCCCTCCTCTTCTGAAACGCCGTCGGGATAACGGAAGGCGATCAACCAGCGCAAAATGGTCTTTTCGTTGTGGCGCAGACCGGCGCCCAGGAAATCTTCCGTGGGTTCGGCCGGCACATTGACCACAATGGCGCTCATTTTCCCGGGCTGGGGGGTAAACGACAGCAATCCCTTCACGCCTCTTCGTTCATTGCTGACCCAGTTTTCATGGACCCGGTAGTTGTAATGGCCGAACGCCTCGGCGCCGGGCGGCGGCGGCACCGCCCGATACATCACATAGCGGACCGTCCAGGGCACCTGGCTTAACACTTCCGGGCAGTGATGCTGCCGGAACCATCTTTCCAGCGCCGGCAGATCGTTGGGTTCTTCAAGATGATGGATGATGACCAGTTTTGTCATTGTCATGGCGACCCTCAATGCGGCATACCGATATCGATGACGTCGCCGTTTACTTTTGTGTTGGTGAAGCTGTTGTAAGCGACGGTGATGGAAGTGAACTTGCCGTCGGCAATCTCGTACAGGATCAGCCCGCGGTAATCGAATTGCTCGCCGGGAAGGACGTGTCCGAACAGCGTGTCCGCTTCCTTTTTGGCGCGAAAATTGGCCCACATTTGAATCGCCAGAACGGTTTCGCTGCTCACAAACTGCAGGACTTCCAGGCTCTCGACGAAATAGGGCCATATCTTGTTTTCGTAGTGATCCCGCATGCCTTCGATGCCTTGAAACTCCAGGGCGCCATTTAGCATTTTCATGTCCGGCGAGAGAAATTCATCGAAGGCGGTGGGATCCGCCTCGTTAAAACGCCGGATGTACTCGTCAAAACGTGCTCTGTCCACAATGCTCTCCCTTCATCATCGAACAGCCTCTATTGAGGGGGTAAAATCTGGTTGATGCTTCCTGAGCCGACAAAAACCACAGCTTTCAAATCCCAATGTCAAAGCCCAAATGTCAAACGAAGGTATTCTACCGATTTTATATTCAATCGGTCCCATCCGCCATTTGACATTTGGATTTTGTTATTTGATATTTTAGTCGAAACAAAAGTAGAAGAATATGCCATATAGTTCTGGGACACAACACTAGACCTGACTGTCATTTGCCTGCAAAACAGCCTTGTTCGTGCTGGTGATCGCTCTCTTTTTTTCACCTATCGGATAGATGAAGTAGGCCAGCGCCGGCTGCAGCAGCAGGGCGCCCAGCATGTTCACAAAAAACATGAAGGCCAGCAGCAATCCCATATCCGCCTGGAATTTGATGGGAGACCATGCCCAGGTGGCAACCGACACGGACAGGGTCACGCCGATCAGGAGCACGACCTTGCCGGTAAACAGGTCGGCACGATAAAACGACTCGCTCAGCGACCGGCCGGCCCGATAATGCCCCTGCACCACGTTGAGAATATACAGGGCGTAATCCACACCGATACCGACGCCCAGGGCAACCACCGGCAGGGTGGCGACCTTGACGCCGATCCCCATTTTTGCCATCAGCGCCTCGGCGAGAATCGAGGTCAGCATGAGCGGAAGGATGGCGCATAAAACGGCCCGCCAGTTCCGGAAGGTAATGAAGCACATCAGGATGACCACCGAGTAAACCCAGAAAAGTATCTGCGTATTGGCCTTTTTCACCACAATGTTGGTGGCGGCCTCGATGCCGGAGCTTCCGGCCGCCAGCAGGAACTTGACATCCTCGGTGTCGTTGTCGGCGGCAAACGCCTCCACCACCTTGACCACGCGCGAGAGGGTGTCGGCCCTGTGATCCGCCAGGTAGATATAGATGGTCAGCAATTCGGCGCTGTCGTTGGCATACCCCCGGACATTGTTTTGAGTGACAAAGTTGATCATCGACTGGTTGGGGAACAGATCATACCACTTGGGGCTTCCCTCCGTCAGGCCCGTGTTGATTTTGCGGTTCAACAGCGCCAGAGAATCGGTGTCTTCCACCCCTTCGGTCTGCCGCAAAATCCATTCCAGGGCATCCACCTTCATCAGGGTGTCGTACTCATTACAGCGGCCCAAAGGCGTGGTCACCATGACCGCCATCACATCGGAACTGGCGCCGTAGTTCTCCACAACGAAGTCGTTGTCCAGGTTGTAGCGCGAATCGGCCCGCAGTTCCGGCGCCCCGCGGCCGAGATCCCCGATTCTCAGATCTTTTCGCACCTGCAGGGCAAAAATAAGCAGCGGGATCGCGAGGATGACCGTCCACGTGGCCCACTTCTTGGTCGTGAAACGTTCGAGGAACGCAAACAGCGGATGCTTCGACTTGTCCTTGCGACCCTCCTGCTCATCCATCAGGCTGCGCCTGGCGGCCCGCCGGCTGACGCCGACGTAGCTCAATGTGACCGGCACCAGAATCAGGTTGGTGAAAATCACAACCACCACCCCCACGGTGGCGATCAGGGCAAGTTCCCGAATGGCCACAATGGCGATGAGCATCAGCACCGTAAAGCCGAACGTATCGCTGATCAGCGCCGTCAAGCCCGCCAGAAAAAGCCGTCGAAAGGTGTAGCGCGCCGCAACCAATTTGTGCGTTCCGCGCCCCACATCCTGCAAGATGCCGTTCATCTTCTGAGCCCCGTGGCTCATGGCGATGGAAAAGACCAGAAACGGCACCAGCACCGAATAGGGATCCAGATCCTTGCCGAGCATGGCGGAAATTCCTAACTGCCAGATCACCGCCACGACGGAACAAAACATGACGGTCAGGGTGCTTCGCGGGCAGCGCGAGTACCAGTAAAGGACAACGGTGGCGATCAGCAGGGCGACCAGGAAGAAGAACATCACCTGCCGCACCCCATCGATCAGGTCCCCCATGATCTTGGCAAAACCGGTGATGTGGATCTTGATGCTATCGCTCTGGTATTTTTCCCGAATGCCCTCCAGGGTCCTGCCCAGCTCGCCGTAGTCGATAGGGCCTTCGGTCCTGGGATCCTTGGAGAGCAACGGAATGGAGATCAGGCTCGATTTGTGGTTGAGGGCCACCAGGATGCCGATTTTACCGGAACGCTCGACATTGCGCCGAACCTGTTGCAGGGCCCCGGCAGAACCGTCATATCCGTTCCCGATCACCGGCCCGCCGTCGAATCCGAATTCGGTCACAGCGGTCCAGGTGGTGGCCGGTGTCCAAAGCGAGCGCATGTTCATTCGATCCACACCCGGCACCAGGAACACCTCATCGTTGATCTTTTGAAGCACATCGAGATATTGGGCATCGTAAATCGAGCCGTTGGTGTTCTCCACGGCCAGGCGAACGGTATTTCCGAGTCCCGCAAGATCCACCTTGTGCTTCAGGTAGTTCTGGATATAGTGATGGGTGGTGGGGATGGTCTTTTCGAAGTTGGCATTCAGCTTGAGGGTGGTGGCAAAGTAGCCGAACACAAGCGTCAAGACGATACAAACGGCCAGAATGATACCCCGGTAGTTGAAAACAATCTGTTCGGCAAGGGTGCCGGTTTTGGGATCGAAATCCTTGGGGTCCTGTATGACCGGCATTACCTCTTTGGTAGAAGCCTTCATGGTTGCGCTCCTTTATCGCTCTCTTTTGAAGCGGGCAGCTGAACACGAACCGCGCCGCCGAATCCTACTGTCATGATGGTGTGTTGGTCGCGGTCCGCACCCGGCATCATCGCCATCGATGAGACCGGTGCCAGGCGGGGCGCGTCGATCAGCTTAATGGTCTTTCCCCGATCACGGCTTTCCAAAAGCATTCCCGCCTGGTTGGCGAACAGCAGGATATCGTCCCGGTACGGCGTCACACTAGTAAAGGAGACACCCACAGCCACTTCCGATTTGTGGAAGGTCTCTCCCTGGTCGGCGGACCAGTAAGCACTGCCCTGAAGCCCGACCAGGACCAGTTCGCCGGAAGGATAGGCAAACAGATCGAAATAGGTGCCGTGATAAGGCGTGGCAACCTGCCGAAAGGAAGCGCCGCCATCTTTGGAGACCAGAAAAAGCCCCTGCTCACCCACGAGGTATACGGCGTCGCCGGCGGCACGGATGGCATAAAGGTTCAAGCTTTGGGGATTCTCCACACTGTCCATCAGGCATTTCCAGGTGGCGCCGCCGTCTTGGGTCTTGAAGATCAGGCCGTAAGATCCGACGACGAAGCCCACCCGATCATTTACAAAATAGAGGTCCAGAAACGGTTTGTCCGGGCCGTCTTTCACCAACAGGTTGGCATTGTCCACCATCTGCTGGGCGTCCAAATCCTCCGGCCCCACCCGCTCGGCTTTGGCCTGGGCGTTTTCAAGGGCCATCTGGGCCGCTTGGACGCCTTCCAGTTGACGCTCCCAGCTCTTGCCGCCGTCGGCAGTATGCAGCACGACGCCGCCGTGGCCCACTGCCCAACCGTTCTGCGGGCTTGGAAAATGGACGGCCGTCAATCCCACACTCACAGGGACCTGTGCCTGCTGCCAGGTATTTCCGGCATCTTCGGAATAAACGATGATACCGCGCTCGCCTACGGCCACCAATCTGTCATCCGCCACGGCCACATCAATCAATACCGATTTGGCAGGCTCCCGGACTTTCAGGGCGGGTCTTTCCAAAACACCCTGAACGGCGATGCCGAAGGCCATGGATGGCAGCGCAATCAATGCGGCCACAAGACCTCCGATGAATAATCGTGAAAGTTTTAACATGCCACACCCCCACACCCCGCTAACGGGGAAATTCGATATGCAAAATTCGAGTTCCTATAACCGTTAAGATAATTCATTTGGCGAGGCTGGAGGGAGCAAGCGGCAGTGTCGTGCCGCGACGACCGATAACGCAGGTTAAATGAATTATCTTAAAGCCTATGTCTCGAAAAACCATGCCGTTATGTCCACTGATTAAATAAGTTTATATACTAGAAGCTCGAAAAACCACATGAAAAACGTTCGGGAGCAGGCCTGATACGGCCTGCCCCCAAGACGCTGCTACATTATCTCATTACCGCACACTCTCACGCTGCAGCGCGGTAGGTGTAAATTCCTTGTTCGCGTACGGCGGATCCTGGATTGGGTGCTGCTCGGTGTAGTTATTGTAATTGTCCACGGCAACCAGCACGTTGGCCTGGAAATCAATTACGCCAAAAGGCAGGCTGGTGACGCAGGGAACATCGGGCAACACCACAGAGAGTCCATATCCGCAGCGCCACAGGGTCCCGTTGGCGTCGTAGCGATCGCTGAGGGCGGCCGTCCAGGTGTCCTCGTCGAGGTAGTACACCTGCCGCGGTTGCTGATGCCGTTTGCCCTCTCTCAGGTTCGCCTCCACGACCCAGACCCGGTGCAACTCATACCGCACGGCCTCGGGATTCAGATGGCGGGCGGTGATGGCGTCTTTTATGGGGGTCTCCATGAACTTGTTGCAGTTATAGGGAATGTACATCTCTTTTTTCCCCACGATCTTCCAATCGTGCAGGGCCATGGCCATGGCGCCGGTGAAAACCTTGGTTTCATCGAACGTTGCCATGCCGCCCATGCCGGTGCTGGGCACGTCACAGCAGGAGATGGGAAGCCGCCGTACCCGGCGCTGGCCCGACAGATAGAGATAGGAGACGGTATCGGCCCCCACCAGGTTTTCCCGGCCCACGATCGCCGTATCGGCCTGGATGGGCGGAGCGATGTTTTTCAGGCGAAGGAGCCAGAACTCGCCCTTCCACTCTTTTTTATAGTCTTCGAGGGTTTTGCCCTCGATGAAGATCGGCAGGGTCTGCTTGGCTACCGAGGTGGACAAGTGCACCAGCTTGCCGGCCGCCGTCCCGAGATAACTGTCCGTTTTAAAGCTCCAGGACGAGGGATTGTAGCGCAGCGCGTGGTTCCAGATGGCTTCGATGCCGCTTTTGGGAATGGGGAAGGGAGGGCCGCCGTAAACGTCCTTTACATCCCAGCCTTCGACATAGGAGCGGGTGGCGTTGTTGTAAATCTCGTCATACACCCACTGGGGCGCGGCAGCGGTCCGGCGGGTCTGGTAGACGTTGATGTAGAAAGTATCCGGGTATTTCTTCAGAAGTGCCTTGGTGCCTTCCGTCAGTTTGTCCGCATACTGGTCCATGTTCTGGGGTGTAATCTTGAACTGAACCTTGTCCTCGGGAAACAGGTCCCCGCGTTTACCCGCTTTGCCGTAGCCGGCGGGCACCGTGGTGACGCCGCCTTCCCAGGCAGGAATGGTACCGTCGGCGTTGCCTGCCTTTTCAGCCCCAAAGGGCGTCAGGGTGGTTTTCAGCTGTTCGGCTTCCTGGGCCGACACCTTCGCACTGGCGGAACCGGCCACGCCGATCAGCAGCAGGCATAGGATGCCGGCGAGAATTGCTTTCATTGGTACATTCATTTCTACTCCTCCTCTCCGGGATATTAAAACGTCCTTGTAATAAAGAACCCGATGGTGTCTCTATCAACAGAGTGCTGATTTTCCGTCTTGCCGAAATAGTCCGTATAGGTCAGACCGGCTTTCCATTGTGAGTTATAGATGGCCTGGATGCCGATATTCCAGGAGCCGCCTTCGTGGTTGCCGTAGCTCCCCGACTGCATGCCGGCCGCCCTTCCTTCGGGAGAATAGGTGACGCTCATGGGCATATGCAGATCCAGACCGGACAGAACCTGATGCCATTTTGCTGTGTACATAATCTGGGCCATCACCGCGGTGTCTTTGAGATCTTCCGGCACCATTTCCTCATTTTTGTCGACCTCCAACAGATGGTCGATGCCGATCTCGAAAATGACATCGTACTCATCGCAGAAGAGCCTTCCGGCGTTGGCGGGGCTGAATGAGGTGATGTCCACATGCACCGTCTGGCCCACCGGATAGGGGGGATCGTCATCGTTGTCAATCTTCACGGACTCGGGCCCAAACACGTGTA